>CBFGMX010000097.1:0-19975 GCA_965649955.1 uncultured bacterium | reverse complement strand
ACGACCAGCGTTTTCAGTCCGCGACCGAGAACGATCAGCGCCAGCAGCGCGTTGATCAGCACGAACGACTGGGCCGCAAGGTCCAACAAGTTGAACTCGCGTATCTTTCCAACGGCGAGCAGAATGTTCAGACCGATCAGCGTGATCAGTTGCGAGGGAATGGAAACGGCCGCGACACGAATCAGGTCGGAGGACACAAATCCAAACCAGTCAGGGCGAAACTCCGCCAGCGCGCTCAGCCCAAGGGCCAAAAGTCCGCCGAGAAAGAGTGCGACCATCGCAGAATTGACTGCGGCGGTTCGCAGCGTTCCGGGATCCTGGGCTATGAAGTACGTGTTTGCGGAAGGTAGTCCGAAACTGCCGAGTTGGACCACGGTCGCGACGGCGACGTTAATCACCGCCAGTTGGCCCACGCCTTTCGCGCCGAGCCAGTGCGCCACGATGATCCCGGCGGCGACGCTGTTGACGATCATCAGCATGCGCGTCGCAAACGTCCACGCAACGTGAGTTTTAAGCCGGGTCGATCCAGCGTTCATACCAGAGACTCAGATTCAGCAGCGCCCAAAGATGAAAGCCCCAGTCTTTCGTGCGGTTCCGATGCTCTTCCAACATGCGCCCGACGAACCCGTAATCCAGTAAATCACGCCGTCGCATCGTGGAGTTCATTAAGTGATCGTCGAACCAGCCGCCGAGACCCTCGCGAAACCACTCCCGCACCGGCGCACCAAACCCGCGCTTGCGTTCGTAAAGCAGATCGTGCGGCAGGATCTCCTCGAGCGCCCGTTTCAAAATGTGCTTGCCCGTAACGCCCTGGACCTTCAACGAACGCGGCAATCCTAACGCGTACTCCACCAGATGATGGTCCAAAAACGGCACGCGCGCCTCGATGCTTGTCGCCATCGTTATCTTATCAACACGCATCAGCAGCAGTTCCGGCAACCGCAGCTTCAACTCGAGGTACGTCATACGCGCCAGGAAATCGGAGTCGGGGCGCTCGCGCTCGATGTGGTTCAGATATGGTTCGACAACGTGCAGTGACGAAAGCCCGTTCATTCGCTCGCGCATCTGTTTTGACAGAACGCGTGGCTTGAACGACTCGTCGTAGACCACCGCGCCGCCCCAAAACAATGGTTCATCGGCACCGAGACGCCGGATCAACTCGATTGCCATCCGCTTGCGTCCGGTCGCTTCGAGCGCGGGCCGCGAAAGGTTCGACAACGCGCGCCGCAGTCCGCGCGGCAGCGTTTCGGCGTGCCGCCAGAAGTTTTCGTAAATGCGCAGGTGCCGGACGTAGTTTTCGTAACCGCTGAAGATCTCGTCGGCACCTTCGCCGACTTGCACGACGATCGTTCCTGAATCGCGCGCGAGTTTCGACACGTAATACAACGGCACGCAGACCGGATCCGCAATCGGCTCGTCCTGGTGAAAAACGAGAGCGGGAAGAAACTCGTGCATCTCCTTTTCGGAGATGATCACTTCGTGGTGGTTCGTGCCGAACTGCTTCGCGATGCGCCGCGCCGAATCGAGTTCGTTGAGATATTCGGCGTCGCTGAAACCGACGGTGAAGGTCTCGACCGGCCGCGTCATCAGTTCAGACATGAGCGCCACATTTGCGGAAGAATCAACACCGCCGGAGAGAAACACCCCAAACGGCACGTCTGACATCATGCGTTTGCGGATCGAGTCGCGCAGCAGACGCAGGATCTCGGCTCGATGCTCGGCTTCGGTCGCATTTGACGTGTGCGACGGCGGCAGCGCGTCCCAATAACGTTGAATGTTGAGCGTGCCGTCGCGTTTTAGAGTTAGAACGTGGCCCGCCGGAAGTTTTTGAATTCCGCGAAAGAGCGTCGACGGCGCGGGTGTCGTCAGAAAAGTGAGATAGTGATAGAGCTGCTGCTCGTCGATATCGGGGGTGACGGCCGGATGCTGAAGGATCGCTTTGATTTCGGAAGCGAAGATGAAGCGGCCATCGCGGTGATAGAAGTAAAGCGGCTTGACGCCGATGCGATCGCGCACCAGCACGAGTTGCTGTGCGCGCGCGTCCCACAGCGCGATGGCGTAGTCGCCTTCGATGTCGTGAATGAAGTCGAGGCCGCGTTCTTCGTAGAGGTGCAGGATCGTTTCCGAGTCGGTGCGCGAGGCGTAGCGGTGTCCGCGTTCTTCAAGTCCGGCACGGAGCGTGGCGTGGTTGTAAATCTCGCCGTTGAAAACGAGCCATGTCTGTTCGTCGCAGCCGCGCATGGGCTGGTGACCGGCGGGTGAGAGGTCGATAATTGAGAGCCGCCGGAATCCGAATCCGCCGCGCCGCTCGTCAAAGATCAACTCGCCGGAATCGTCGGGGCCGCGATGCGTCATCTCATCGCGCATGCGCACGAGCAGCGACGGGTCGACTGACCCCTCACTCGCGCCGTATTCCCAGACTCCACAGATTCCGCACATCAGTTATTCAGTGAGACTTCCCACGTTAGCTTGCGCGGCGGCCCGGAAAAACGCCAGCACGCGGAGGTGGATTCTTCGAGTTGGCCGTAATTGCGCGACGTAAACTGTTGTTCCAGCGCGGGCGAAGTGGAAAGACTTAAGGAACCAACGATTAAAGTCAAATTGGTATCAGGGTCCCGGACTTCGATACTGGTTTCATTCGCGTTTACTTCCAGTCTCGGCGCGAAGTGAAACCACGCTTCGTAGTCGTGATCGACAGCCTCGCCCAGCAATTCATCCTCGATCAACCACGAGCGTTCAGGCTTGTTGAAAGTCACAGTGCGGCGGTGAGTAACAGGATTCTTTAATCGGCGATAACCATAGTGCTCGGCAACGATCCGATCGATTTCTGGTGCAGTTTTCCATAGCAACACTCGCGGTTTTGCTTCGTCGCCAATCACAAACGGCACGTCACGCTCGATCGTGTTCTGTTCGACTCCGTCAATCTTCACCGTCGAATGGTAAGCGGTCGAACGAAAGTCGTGACGCCTTTGCAGATCGCCCGTGTACATGTACGTGCCGGGATCGACGATGAAGGGTCGTCCGCCGGCGGAAATTTCGATACTCAATTTGTCGTTGTGTCCGTGCGAACCTCGACCGCCGATGCCTGCGCCATTCGCGTTGAAGCACAGGTACAGATCGTCGTCCCGCATGATGTAAGTCCCGGCATGGGGAAACGCTTTCGAGTCAACCTCGGGCTCCCGCAACATCGGATCGTTGAAAACCGCGGCGCCAAGTTCGAGAAGATAACGGTGGTCGTCCGCTTTTCTTTGCTTAAGCGGAAGGAATTGTCCCCCGTCAGTGTCGCCAATCAACGGCGCAAATCCATCGGGCCGCAGGTAACCGCGAATGTACAAGAGCATCGCATAGAGTTTGTCCCAGTACCTCTGTTGGATCGGGATTCCATTGTCGCGGCAAAGCACCAACGAATAGAGAAAGAGTTCGGTAACAAACCGGTGATAGCCGGTAGATGATTCAAAATCCGCTCCGTCGGGAAGAACCTGCTTGTCCATTTCCCGCAGCAATTCTCTGAGACCGAAACGACGCCAGCTTTCAGCATCGCGCAGCTCAGGCGCCATCACTCCGAGCCACAACAGTCCTGCTACGTCGGAAAGGTAATGATTGCTGGTCGCGATGTATGAGAACTCGAGATTGCGGCGGATGTAGTTGCCGTGTTGTTGAAACAGTCGCAATAAAAACTTGCGGTCGATTTGCGGTGAAGCACGAAACATTTCAGACGCGGCGATCAGGTTAATCGCACGCAGCGCAACTTCCATTGCGCACTGCCAGTTTGGACCACGGCCATAAGGATTCTGTTCGTGCCACGTTCGTAGCTGCTCTAGAAAAGCGGTCGTGAAGCGCTCGTCTTTTGTGAACGTGTATGCCTGGCCAAGGGTGATGAAATGGCCCAGACGATTGAGTTCCCACACGATGCGAATGTCGGAACCATCTGATCGCATCAACTTGAGATCGCGGTGGTAATCGAGTGGCCACAGGTAACCTGAACGCGGGTCGCGGTTCCATTCGACGGGCGGTTCGTTAACCAAACGATTCGCCAGCGCAACCAGTTGAGGATCGTGATTTCTTCCGGTTTTGATGAGGGAGAATTTCGGTTCTCGAACAGGGGAACGCAGACTTAACCGGTCTTCTTTATCGAGGTTGGCCCGTTCTGTTCGGCTCGCAAGGGACGCGCGAGTGCGGCGCAGCACTTCCATCGCAGCTACGGTCAGCTTCACTTCCCCACGGAGCGCGCGTTTGATTTTTCGGAGCGTGCCCATCTATCAGGATGCTTGGGGCGAGACTTCTTCGAGTGCGTCAAGGATGCGTTCGGAGGTATGACCATCCCAAAGCGGCGGCTGTTTGGCAGTCTTCCACGCCGCTCCGTTCAACGCGGCCGCCGCGGCGTTGACGATCCTCGCCGTGTCTGTGCCGACGACGACGTTCGTTCCCATCTCGACGGTGATCGGCCGCTCGGTGTTCTCGCGCAGTGTGAGGCAGGGAATTCCGAGCGCGGTCGTTTCCTCCTGGATTCCGCCGGAATCAGTCAAAACAAGACGCGCCTGGCTGTAAAGACTCAGAAAATCCAGATAACCGAGCGGATCGACGACACGAAGGTCCTTCATCGCGCCGACTCGCTCGCTCAATCCGAGCGCCGCGATAGTCTTGCGCGTCCGAGGATGGACCGGAAAAACGACCGGCAACTTTTCGGTAATCGTTTCGAGCGCCGACAGGATTCGTTCGAACGCCTCCGGAATGTCGACGTTTGAAGGGCGGTGCAACGTCATCACCGCGTAATCGACGTCGCGCACGCCCAGGTCTGCACGCACTGACGACTGTCGCGCACGTTCGAGATTCTGCTGCAACGAGTCGATCATCACGTTTCCGACAAACCGGATTCGCTCTTCGGGAATTCCTTCAGCGCGCAGGTTCTCGTCTGCGTCATGCGAAGGCGTGAATAGCAGATCTGAGATCTGATCGGTGAGTAGCCGGTTGATCTCTTCGGGCATCGTGCGATCGCGGCTGCGCAGTCCGGCTTCGACGTGAGCGACTTTCACGCCGAGTTTTACGCAAACGAGAGCGCCCGCGATTGTGGAATTGACGTCGCCTACGACGAGCACCCAATCCGGTTTTTCTCGCAACACCACCGGCTCGAACCGTTCCATCACGGCAGCAGTTTGCGCCGCATGAGAACCGGAGCCGACGCCGAGATGAGTATCAGGTTGAGGAAGTTGAAGATCGCGGAAGAACGAGTCAGACATGTCCGCGTCGTAATGTTGTCCGGTATGGACCACGAGCGGTTGAAACTTTTCGGGCCGCGCCTTCATCGCAGCCACGATCGGCGCAACCTTCATGAAGTTGGGCCGCGCCCCAACGACATTGATTACTTTGAGCATTCCAGGTATTTGGACTTAGGTCTTTGGCTTTGGGCCTTCGGTCCTGGCGAACTTAAATAGGTTTCTCCGCAAAGCTGCAAAGACCTAAGACCTAAGGCCAAACACCCATCACAGCCGGATAATTCGCGCTTTACTTCCGCGCCGGAGGTCTCCGTTCAACGCGTTACGAGTATCAACAATCAATGGTGCTACTGAGCAGACGTGTTTGTAGTCGATGTCGCTGTGATCGGTCACAATCACCAGACAATCCGCGGCTCCGAGCTCTTCGTCTGTGAGCGGTACGGACAACAACGGCTCGCCACTCGCTTCGATGTGCGCATCGTCAAACCGAAGCTCTTTCACAAACGGATCGTGATAACGCACATTCGCCCCTTTCGCGCGCAAACGATCGATGATCGAAAGCGCCGGACTCTCGCGCACGTCGTCGACGTCGCGTTTGTAAGCGACTCCGAGCAGCAGAACGTTGGATCCTTTCACCGCTTTCTGTTCGTCGTTCAGTCCGTCGGAAACGAGTTGGACCACGTGCTCCGGCATGCGTGAATTCACTTCCTCGGCCAGACTGATGAACCGCGAGTCAAAACCATGCTGCCGCGCTTTCCATGACAAGTAATGCGGATCGAGCGGGATACAGTGACCCCCAATACCCGGACCAGGATAGAACGCCATGAAACCGAAAGGCTTCGTAGCCGCCGCCCGAATCACTTCCCAGGTGTCGATATTCAACGCGTAGCAAAGGCGGGCCATCTCGTTGGCCATGCCGATGTTCACTGCGCGAAAAGTGTTTTCGAGCAACTTCGCCGCCTCCGCAACTCGCGCCGAAGAAACGGAATGAACGTGGTTGACGATGTGCGAATACAGATGCGTGGCAACGAGCGTCGAATCCGGTGTGACACCGCCCACAACCTTCGGAATGTTATGCGTCATGAACTGCGGATTGCCGGGATCGACTCGTTCAGGCGAGAACGCCAGCAGGAAATCCTCGTCGAGTTTCAAACCTGTCTCTTCAAACATCGGCAACAGTACTTCGTCCGTCGTGCCGGGATAGGTGGTCGATTCGAGAATGATCAGTTGGCCGCGGCGCAGGCGTTTTTGGATCTCTTCTGCCGCCGCAAGGATGTAGGAAACGTCCGGCTCTTTGGTTTTGCGAAGCGGCGTGGGAACGCAGATGATAATGACGTCGCAGTCGCCGAGGTTGTTGAAATCCGTCGTCGCACGCAGACGCTCCGACTTCACCATTTCGTTAAGTCGAGCGGCGGGCACGTCTCCGATGTATGACTGGCCTTCGTTAATCCGCCTTGCTTTCGATTCGTCTACCTCGAAACCTATGGCGCGGAAGCCTTTAGACGCGAACTCCACCAGCAGCGGCAGGCCCACGTAGCCGAGCCCGATTACGCCCACCTGGGCTTGTTTATTGGTAATTCTATTGATCAGTTCATCCTTCATAATGGTGGCGAAAGACTATTAACGCTATCGACAAGTGTCAAGCAATCATATATATCCGTGCCTGTGAACCCGGATTATGCAGATGTAACAAGTCGAATTGACGCAATAGACCAGAAAAAGGCTGATTCTTCACCCCGGCTAATCCGTGGTTTGAGCCTGCTTGACGCGACGATGATCGTCGTCGGGTCGATGATCGGTTCGGGGATTTTTATCACCTCCGCCGAGTCGTCGCGGCTTGTGGGATCGCCGGGCTGGCTTCTGGTTGCCTGGGCGCTCGCAGGCGTACTGACGATTACGGGCGCTCTTTGCTGCGCGGAACTGGCGGCCATGTGGCCGCGCGCGGGCGGACAGTACGTGTTCCTCCGCGAGGCTTATGGACCAGCGACCGGTTTCCTCTTCGGCTGGGGGTTGTTTCTGATCATTCAAACGGGGACGATCGCGGCCGTCGCCGTCGCTTTCGCCAACTTCACCGGCGTCCTCGTCGACTGGATCTCAGGCGACCGCTATCTGATCTCGCCCGCGATAGTCATCAATCCCTTTTCGCTGGGAACGTTGTCGTTCAATGGCTACGCAGTGAGCCTTTCCACGCAGCAACTGCTCGCCATCGTGATGATCCTGTTTCTCACGCTCATCAATACGCGCGGACTGCAAACCGGCAAAGTGATTCAAAACGCATTCACGTTCACGAAGACGGCGGCTTTGTTCGGACTGATCGTCATCGGGCTGTTTCTTGGCTGGAACGGAGCGAGTGCGGCGTACACGTCGTCGTGGTGGAAATCGTGGGAAAACGGTTGGCAGCCGACGGCGTCGCAGGTATGGTTCGAACCGTCCAGCCAGGGATTGCTGGTGCTGGCGCTGGTGATGTTGCTGGGCCGCGCGATGGTTGGGCCGCTGTTTGCGCAGTCGGCCTGGAACAACGTGACGTTTACGGCGGGGGAGGTCCGGGATCCCGGAAAAAACCTGCCACGCGCGCTGTTGATTGGTTGTGGGCTGGTGGTGACGTTTTATTTGCTGGCGAACCTGGCATACGTCGTGACGCTGCCGCTCGCGGGAATTCAGACGGCGCCACAGAACCGCGTCGCGACAGCAGTGATGCAGGCGGTGCTCGGGCCGAGCGGCACGATCCTGATGGCTCTTGCGATCATGATCTCGACATTTGGTTGTAATAACGGTCTGATCCTGGCGGGTGCGCGAGTTTATTACGCGATGGCGCGCGATGGGCTGTTTTTCAAGCGGGTCGACAAAGTGAACGCGCATCACGTGCCGGCGGTGGCGCTGATCGCGCAAGGCATTTGGGCTTCGCTACTCGTACTTCCCCGCACTGTAACGCAGAACCAGCAGACTGGCGCGCATTCGTTCGGCAACGTGTATACGCAATTGCTCGAGTACATCGTTTCCGCCGATCTCGTGTTTTACGTTTTGATGGTTGGCGCGGTAGTTGTTATGAGACGCAAAGCGCCCGAGATTGAGAGACCCTATCGAACGTTCGGCTATCCAATTGTGCCCATCGTCTATATCGTCCTGGCGGGACTGTTCATTATCGATCTGGCGATTCTCGCGCCATCAACGTCAGGCATCGGATACTTGTTGGTTGCTACTGGAATTCCCGTTTATATGGTGTGGAGAACACGGATTACACAGATTACTTAACCCACTCGTCGGCGATTTCGGTTTCGACCTTCACCGGCACAGTTCTTAAATACTCTTGACCCGCGGCGCACATCACGCGTTCAACCTTCGCCGCGATCTCCTGCGCCTCGTCTGCGTCAGTTTCGACGACGATTTCGTCGTGGATGATATTGACGATCTGCGCGTTCGTATTGCGAAGCTCGTCTTTCAGCAAACGCAGCGCACGTTTCAGAATATCGGCACTTGTGCCCTGAATGGGCGTGTTTTTGCCGTTGCGCTGCGTCATCGAGATCTGTTGCCGGTCGTTTTCGTCATAACGGAAACGCACCAGGCGCCCCGAAGCAGTCCGCGCCTGACGCTCGTTCACTGCGCGGCTCGCCGCCTCGCGCAGGTAGTTGTCAAGACCTCGATACGTCGTGAAATATTTTCGGAGAACATTTTCCGCCTCCGAAACACTCAACCCGGTCATCAGCGCGAAACGCTGCGCACCGATGCCGTAGACCACACCGAAATTGAGCCGCTTCGCAAAATCGCGTTGCTCCTTGGTCACCTGGTCCAGCGCAGCATTGAAGACCTGCGCCGCCGTGACACGATGGAGATCCGCGCCGGAGTTGAACGCCTCGATAAAACCGCGGTCGCCTGAAAACTCCGCGAGGATGCGTAACTCGATCTGCGAGTAGTCGGCGATGATCAACTTTCGTCCTTCCGGATAACCACTGAAGCAACGCCGGTACTCGACCGCATGCGGCACCTGCTGAATGTTCGGATTCGTGCACGCGAAGCGGCCTGTCGGCGCGCCGATCTGGCGGAAGTCGGCGTGCAGGCGTTTGGTCACGGGATTGATCAGTTCGATCATGTTCTGCCCGTAACTCGTCAGCGCCTTTTGGACGGTGCGGTATTCAAGCAACGTCCCGATGATCGGATACTCCACCGCGAGTGGCTGCAACTTCCAGTTGCGCGTCGAATCCGGCACCGGGATCCCGAGCCGGTTGAGCGCCTGCGTCAACTGCTGATGCGAATCGAGGTTGATGTCGTTGCGCTGTGGTCCACCGAACAGCGATCCCTGCGACGATTCCTCGGCGAGCACCTCCTGCAACTGCTCCGCCAGCTCCACGCGCCGCTTCTCCACGATCCCGAGCTGCTCGAGCCAGCGGTCCTTGTGCATGAAAAACCCGGCGAGCTCGATATCGACGACTGTGTTGACGCACTCGAATTCGAGTTGGGCGCACTTGATCAACGACTCGGACTTCAATCGGTCGATCAACTTCTCGCGCAGCGGCAACAGGATCGCGGCGTCGCGAGCGGCGTATTCGAGTTGCGCTTCTGAGAGCTCGAAATTCCAGTTACTCAAACGCTCGCTCTTGTCGATCGACTCGTTCAGATAACGGTTGGCGACTGTTTCCAACCCGTGACGCTCTTCGATATCGCCGGCGCCGACGATCTGGCTCGCGAGCAACGTGTCAAACAGTCCGCCGAGATCGACGCCGAGATTGTGCTTGATGAACTTTGCGTCAAACTTCGAGTTGTGGGCGATCTTGATCGGCCGCGGCGCTTCGAGTAGACGCCGTAACGGCGCGAGCGCTTCGCCTCTCGCGCCGGCGTTCCCGTTGGCAAACGCGTCGAAGTCGACGATAAAAACGCGGTCAGGCGTGGCGAGCTGGATCAACCGCAGCCGGGAAGTAAATGGATCGAGTTCCGTGGTTTCGGTGTCGAGTCCGACGACCGGCTGTGAGGAGATTGTTTCAACTGCTCTGCGGACTTCATCCGCGGTCTTGATTACCTGGTAGTTCGTCATTGATGAGGATCTAGAGTGCCATGAGTCTCTTCAACATCAAAATCTGGCCTTTGTGTTGGGCTTCGTGATCGATGAGGTGGTGAAGAATCCAGCGCAGGTTATGCTCCGTCGGTTTTCCGTTTCGTTCGTAGGTTATGGTGCGTTCGAGATCTTTGTCGTTGTACGAGAAGAGCAGGTCGCGCGTCTGGTTGCGGACCTTCGCCGCTTCCTGCAGGCAAAACTCGGTCGTGAACCCGTTGCGCGTCACGCGCTCAACGTCGTCGAGTATGTCCCAGCACGGAGCTTCCTTGTCCTCTTCAGTGAGTTCGTGTCCCGCGACAACCATCTGCATCCAGAACCACTCTGCTTCGGCGATGTGCAACACGAGTCCGCCGATCGAGTGCGCTCCGAGGAACGGCGGTTTTCCAATCAGTTCATCCGGAATCGTTTTGACGGCGGCGACGATCTGACTGCGCACTTCTTCCATGCCGCTGAGATAGTAGCCGATGTTCGTTGATAAACCCGGATGAGGAGTCAGCACTCTGCGTCTCATTAATTCACCCTTTCAGTTCGCCTTCATATTCACTTACATGGATCCGCACAAATATCAATAATAGTACCGCTGCCGTCGCCCCCATCACCGCACTGACGAGGAATGCGGTGGCGGGTCCTTTCCAGTCCCAAATCATACCCATCAATAGCGAAGCAGGAAACACCGTGATGCCGAATGCGAGATTATAAAGGCCATAGGCGGTTCCTCGCTGTTCCGGGCGGACGAGATCCGCAACCAGCGCTTTCTCGGCCCCTTCGACGAGTCCGAAGTAGATGCCATAGATCAGAAAAAGCGCCCACACGGAGACCGTATTGCTGACAAAAGCGAAGCCGGCGTAGACGGCGGCGTACAAAACCCAACCAGAGACAATCAAACGTTTTCGACCCAGACGATCCGAAAGATCACCGCCATACAGGGAACTGAGTACTTTCGAAGCGTGATGTGCGGCCCACAGCAACGGAATGACGCCGAGCGCAACACCCGAGTCCCTCGCGCGCAGGATCAGAAAACTGTCGGACGAGTTTGACAGCGTGAATAAAGCAAGAATGAGCAGGAAACGTTTGAAGTTGCTGTCAAAACCACGCAGCGACAGCTTCACAGGCTTGCTCTTGTCCCTGTGAATTGCCGGCGACTCGCGCATCACAAATATTGCCACGAGCACTGCAACGAAAGCGGGTATCGCGGCGATTAAGAAAATGCTTGTGAAGTCGCCCGCAAAAACGACCACCAGCACGTAACCGATCAGTGGACCGATAACGGCGCCGCAATGGTCCATCGCACGATGAAAACCAAAGGCCAATCCTCGCTGTTCGAGCCGAACAGAGTCGGCGATCATCGCATCGCGGGGCGCGGTGCGAATTCCTTTGCCGACGCGGTCGGAAAGCCGGATCGCGAGCACCTGTTGCCAGGTACCGGCAAACGCGAGCAGTGGCCGCATCATCGCCGCCAGCGCGTATCCACCGACGACCAAAAACTTTCTTCGTCCCAGCCGATCGCTAAGGTGACCGGCAAACAGTTTGAGTAAACTTGAGATCGATTCAGCCAGTCCTTCGATGATGCCGATTGCGGCTGCTGACGCGCCGAGACTGGTTGCGAGGAAGATGGGAAGCAGCGGATAGATTATTTCGCTTGAAGCGTCGTTGAAGAGACTGACAAGACCGATAGCAACAACGTTAGCCGGCAGTTTCCGATAACGTCCCCAGAGACTGGGTATGCTTTCGTCAAGCTCAACCCTTTTGATAGCGGGCCCTCACAACGGTCTTGATATTTCCGCGTACGTGGAAGTCGCCCTCGATCTCCACGCTCAACGGATCGCACGCGGCGACGAAGTCTTCGAGGATTATATTGATAACGTGCTCGTGAAAGATCTTCACGTTGCGGAACGAGTTTATGTAGAGCTTCAAACTCTTGAGTTCGATGCAGCGCTCGTTAGGAACGTATTCCAGACGTATGGTCGCGAAGTCAGGAAAATCAGAGAAAGGACAGATCGCCGTAAACTCGGGAATCTCGAAGTTGATCTTAATCTCGCGGCCGGGAAACTCGTAGGCAAAGGTGTCGAGCGGAAACAGGTTCATTTCCGCTCGCGGTGTTGATTGAATATCGAGGCATTGCTGATTAACGGGCTGCATTCTTGTTAACCATAATTACCGGCCGCGCGGCCGCCATGGCCTCGGTCGAAAAGCTTGATTAGCACCAACCCGGCGAGGAACCCTCCGATGTGCGCGCCGTACGCAACGCCACCCTGTTGCGAGCCTGCTCCCAGCATGCCGAGTCCGCTAATCAACTGGAACGCGAACCAGATCCCGATCGCCACCCATGCCGGCACGTCCGTAAGGAAGCGGAAAAGAATCACCGTGACGCGGCGGGCGGGGTGAAGCAGTATATAGCCGCCCAACACTCCTGAGATCGCTCCCGACGCACCAAGACTCGGAACAAGCGTGTCTGCCTGCTCGCCGGAAAAAGCAGCCGTCGTAAACACATGGGCCAGCGACGCAAGCACACCGCAAAGCAAATAGAAGATTACGTAACGGACATGGCCCAACCGGTCTTCGATGTTGTCGCCGAAGATCCAGAGGAAGAGCATGTTTCCGGCGATGTGCGCAATGCCGCCGTGCATGAACATCGAGGTAAATAACGTCAGGTAAACAGAAAACGGAGTTTCACCCAGGCCCGGAACCAACACTTCCTGGCCCGCATATTCGACAACCCGCTCCGACGTGACTATGTCGCGTCCGCTCATAATCTCCGCGGGAACAGTTGAAAACGAGTAAGTGAACCCGGTGTCGCTTCCGAGGCGTTGCAATACTACGAAGACAAAAATATTGAGCGCGATAAAGGCGTAGTTAACGTACGGAATCGTCGTTCTGTCTGTGTTGTCGTCGTAAAGTGGAAAGACCATTGTCAGTTTGCCTCAATTATAGAATTGAGAGTTTTTACCCGCCGCGTATGCGGAGATTGTAACGTGGCTGTTACTAAAGAGTTAATCCATACCTCGGTTCGCTAGCGGCACGCCCGCGTGAACGATCGCCGGCTCGTGCGGTCTTAATAACTCGTAACCTTCCGAACGGGCCACATAGGTTGCGGCCGTGATGTCGCCCGTGACGTTCAGGACCGTGCGACACATGTCGAGTATGCGGTCCACGCCCAGGATGATCGCGATCAGCGCCGGATTGATACCAATCGTCACCAGCACGCCGATGATGAAGGGAATCGATCCGGAAGGAATGCCGGCGGTGCCGATACCACCGAGAATCGCAAGATAGACCACCATCACCTGTTGGCCCAGCGACAGGTCGACGCCGGCTAGTTGGGCCAGGAACAGCACCGTGACGCCTTCGTACAACGCGGTCCCGTTTTGATTGGCGGTCGCGCCGACAGTCAGGACGAAACTGTTGATCTCCTGCGGCACGCCGAGGTTCTGTTCAGAGATGCGCAAGGCTGTCGGCAGCGTGGCGTTCGACGACGAGGTTGAGAAAGCGGTCAGGATTACGGTCTTGATGCGACGGAAAAAATCGATCGGCGAAAGGCGCGACAGGAAGTAAATGGAGAGCGAGTAGATCCCAAACATGTGCAGCGAGAGTCCGAGCAGCACAGTCACGACAAACCAGCCGAGCGCTTGCAGCAGATCGAGTCCGAACCTCGCCGTGTTGTTGAATAGCAGACAGGCGACTGCGTACGGCGCGAACTTCATGATCATCTCGATGATCTTCGCCGTGATCTCGTAAACACCTTCGAGCACGCGCAGCACAGGCGCGGTCACCGTCACCGGAATCAATGTAATGGCAACGCCCAGCGCCAGCGCAAAGAACATCAAATGCAGCATGTTCGCGTCTTCTTTGCTTGCGATGGCAAAGAACGGGTTCCTCGGCACGATCGTTTCGACGACGGACATCAAAGGTGTTGTTGTGCTTTGTGCTTTTTGTGCGTCGGCGACTCTGGTCGTCGCGTCGGTCGCGAAACGCTGTTCGAGCGCCGTCGCCGTTGCCGGGTCGATTCGATCGCCTGGCCGGATCGTGTTCGCGAGAGTGATGCCGATGACGGCCGAAATTGCCGAGATCACCAGGCAATACCCGAACGACTTAATTCCCACACGGCCCAGCTTTCGGATGTCGCCGATGCCGGCCACGCCAACCAGTAACGATGAAAAGACCAGCGGCACGACGATCATCAACAGCAACCGCAGAAATAGTTGACCGACAGGGTTGGTGATGTTTTCCACGATCCAGATCACGCGCGGGTGATCGCCGCCGAGAACCTGGTTCACGGCGATACCAGCAACCACGCCGGTGATTAGACCGATCAGGATCTTGGTGTGAAGCGCCAGACCACGCGGTTTGTCGGGAGTCTCTTCATCGAGATCAGTTCCTACTTCACGTTCGAATGCGTCGGGTTGTAGTCGATCTGCGCTGCGGCGTCGGTTGTCTTTTTCTTCAGGCATGGTGTTGGCGTCTTATATTGGTTGTTTTGCGCCTTCGCGCGATCTCTGCAGCCTCTGAATTGCGAACGGTCAGTGTTACCGGCCCCAACGGAGCTTGTCTCGTAAAACGTCGAAGTAGTTTCTATTACTGGGTTGCACGAGATTGAACGTTACATTGCTCTTTCGGATCACAACGCGATCCTCGACCTTCAGTGAGAAACCAACCTGCCCATCGAGAGTCAGCGTTACTTCTTCCTGGTCCGTTTTCAGCAGCAGTTCGATCCTTGCATCGTCCGGCACGACGATGGGGCGGTTCGAAAGTGTGAACGGACAGATCGGAGTGATTACGACAGCATTCATCGAAGGAAAGATCACCGGTCCGCCGGCCGAAAGGTTATAGGCGGTCGAACCTGTCGGCGTCGAGATGATCAAACCGTCAGCTCGAAAAGAGTTTATGAAGTGTTGGTTGAGATAAGCCTCGATCTCGATGATGCGGGCGAGGGCCGACTTGTTGATGACGACGTCGTTGAGCACACGGTTGCGGGTTATCAGTTCGCCGCCGCGCAGCAGCTCGACGTTGAGCATGACGCGTCTGTCGAGACGGAAATTTCCCGAAAGGATCGACTCGAGGGCCTGGTAAAGCTCTTCGATGCGAAACTCGGCGAGATAGCCGAGACCGCCGTAGTTGACGCCCAGCACGGGCACTTCGCGATCGCCAACCACGCGCGCGATGGAGATCATCGTGCCGTCGCCGCCCAGCACCAGGATCAGATCGACACTTGCAGCCAGTTCCTCGCGTGGAACCTGGTCGACGGCGCAACCCGTTTCGGTCTGGATTCGATCGCGCTCGAGTTCCGGTGTGCCCACCAGCATGATGCCGCGCTCGACGAGCCACGTGACGAGCTCACAGAGGGTCCTTAAGGCGTCCGGTTGGTTCGGCTTAAGAACTATTCCTATGCGCTTGATAGGCAACATGGTTGAGTGCTTGGGCCGGGATAATACGGGGCCGCCGTTGAGAGTTCAACTCGAAACGCGCTTGTAGAGCGCCAGGAATTCGACGTTTCCTTCGGCGCCCTGGATTGGGGATTCGATCACGCCCGCCACGTCGAGGCCCAGCTCCGTGGCCGCGCGGTTAACTGTCTCGACCGCTTGCTCGCGTTTTGCTGCATCGCGCACGATGCCGCCGCCGCCAACTTCCCCGCGTCCCACTTCGAACTGCGGCTTGATCAGCGTCACGATCGAACCGCCTTTTCGCATTAGGGGTACGATCGCTGGCAAGACCTTCGTTGCGGAGATAAACGAGACGTCGATAACTGCGAGATGGAACCTGACAGGGAAGTCTTCCGGTTGCAAATATCTCGCATTCACACCTTCCTGGACCATGACGCGCGGATCGTTTCGCAGCCGCCAGTCGATCTGGTTGTGGCCCACGTCGATCGCGAACACTTGCAGCGCGCCGTTCTGCAACAGACAGTCGGTGAACCCGCCTGTCGAGGCGCCAACGTCGAGACACACCGCGCCTTCGACGTTCAATTGAAACTCCCGCAGTGCAGCTTCGAGTTTCAGACCGCCGCGCCCGACGTATTGCGACGCGGGATCGTCGGCGTGCTTCACCCGAATCGGGGCGTCGATCGCGAATTGTTCGGAAGGTTTTTCGACGCGCTGCTCGTCGACGAGCACAACTCCAGCCATGACCAGCGCCTGCGCCTTCGTGCGCGACTCGGCTAAGCCTTTTTCGACGAGTAGTTTGTCTATGCGCTCGCGCTTCACGTTACGGACATTACACCATAACGCGAAGGCTAACAGGATGGAACTAAGCCAGGGTTCTTAGGCCTGCCGCCGGACGGCTGACGACACAACGGCGCGCGGCGTGTCGGTTAGCCGCAACTCGCTCGCGCACGCGCCGCACAGCCACACGATGATGTGTGGCGCATCTGACCAGAAAAAAGAACTGACTTTTCCCGCAATTTTAACGGCTTGATCGACGGGGAGTCGTTGCAATGCCTGAATATAAAATACGCCATTATAAAATTCGCCCTCGGCCCCTTCGTCTCTATGAACACACTCCCGCTCACGAAACATCTGTCTAGTCATGATGATTCACCAATTTCCTCGCGCCGCCGCAGCGCGAACAACTGAACCGGTTTTATTTGCGTCGGGATTTAATAAATGAGGTTCAAACAGGCTGATGATGCCACTGGCTTGCTAATCCGTCAACAATATTTAACGCGAGGGGTTGCCAGACTTTAACCTACGGACGTTCCTGGCGGCGCCGGCCTTCGAAGATTTCGTCGAGATTAGACAGATCACGATCACCGCGGTTGCGACGCTCCCGCCGCGCAGCGCGACGCAATCGTCTTTCCTGCCACTGCTCGTACAAAACAGCTTCACGGATCTGTTCAAGCTGTTCGTCTTCGCTCGGTTCCACTCCTCGGCGGTCTCCGCCGACGATCCGCGGCCGTTCAGCCGGCGGTGGCGCGTGTGACTTCACAGCAGCAACACGCGATTTCGCAGGTTGCTGAATTGGCGCTTCCGCTACCACGACCGACTCCGGTACCGGCTCTTCCTGCACCGGAAGCGCCTGTGCCTCAACGGTAACGCTGGTTAGCGGTTCTTCAATCTCCGGAATCTCATTGCCCGCGGCGATACGCTTCACGCGCACGGCGATCAGCGCCGACGCCGCGCCCAGCATCATGGCTAACGCAAACGCACCGCTGAGAAACCAGATTCTGCGGAGCCTTAATTTTGTGCGAATCTCATTGAGCGGCACGACACGCTGCGCGCGCCACGCTACCCGCCGATCGTCGAAATGAGGCGCCTGGGCAGCAGTGCGGACTTCCACGGGATTCTCGAACAGTTCTTCCTTCATCGTTCAATTGCGTCAGGGAGATTGACTCGGCCGGGAGTTATTCAACGACTACGCATTGCAATCACGAGGCCACGCGTCAAGTGCTTCCACAACACTGATTTTTCGCGGAAAACGGCCCTAAGCCGTTGAGGGAGAGGAAACAACAGACGATTTGGTGCACGGAAACGACGCGTTTTGTTATGAAACAACGCAACTCAGCTCACGCTGTGGCGCGACTTCGTGCGCCGGTCGTCCAGCACCTCGATGCTTTCCTTGACACGACTGTAAATCCCGTCGGCATCAAGACCGTACTTTGCGAGCAGCAACTTCGCATCGCCGTGAGTAATCAGCCGGTCCGGAACACCCATGCGAACCACGCGCACCTTGTCCTGAAGTCCATTTTCTTCGAGCAGCTCGAGCACTGCCGAACCAAAGCCCCCCGCAAGATACGCTTCTTCAACGGTGACGATCAGCCGCTTGGTGCGAGCGAGCGCGAGCAGCAGCGGCGCATCGAGCGGTTTTACGAAGCGGGCGTTGACTACGGTGGTCTCAATGCGTTCTTTCGCCAACTGTTCCGCAGCGGCGAGTGACGGGTGGACCATCGAGCCGTAAGCAACAATTGCGATCTCGCCGCCGTCTCTCAAAATCTCGCCTTTGCCGATCTCCAGTAGTTCCGGCTCGCGCGTGATGTCCACGCCGATGCCGTTGCCTCGCGGATAGCGCATCGCGGCAGGACCAGTGTGTTCCAGCATGGTGTACAGCATGTCGCGCATTTCGCCTTCATCTTTCGGCGCCATCAGGATGATGTTCGGAACTGGGCGAAGATACGCAATGTCGAGCAGACCGTGGTGCGTTTGTCCATCACCACCCGCGATGCCGCCACGGTCCAAACAGAATTTCACGTTCAGATCCTGTATGCAGACGTCGTGGACCAACTGATCGAAACCACGTTGCAGGAACGTCGAGTAGATCGCGCAAACGGGTTTCAGACCTTCACATGACAGGCCCGCGGCGAAGGTGACGCAGTGTTGCTCGGCAATGCCGACGTCGAACGAACGTTCCGGAAACTTCTCGAGCGCTGTGCAAACTCCCGTTCCATCGGGCATCGCAGCCGTCAGCGCGACGACCTTCGGGTCCTTCTCCATCAACTCAGCGAGCGTGTCGCCGAATACTTGCGTGTAGGTCGGCGCTTTTGCTGAACTTTTCACCAGCTTTCCGGTGGCGAGATCGAATGGACCGGTCGCATGCCAGCGATAGTAGTCAGGCTCGGTCTGCGGAAAGCCTTTTCCTTTGGTGGTCAACGCATGGACGATCACTGGACCATCCTTGATGTGTTTGGCCTCGTTGAGTGCCGCCACCAGGGCCCGCGGGTTATGCCCGTCGACGTAACCGATGTATTTGAAACCGAGTTCGCTGACCAACGCGCCGGGCAGGACAACCGCGGCAAGCATGTCTTTCATTGTCTTGGCCGCATGGTGCAAACGCTCGCCGACCGACGGAATCGCCAGTAGTTTTTCTTCGACTTCGTCTTTGAACCGGTGATAGCCGTGCGCGCCGCGGATGCGATTCAAGTAGCCGGTCAGCGCGCCGACTGCCGGCGCGATCGACATCTCGTTGTCGTTGAGTACAACGATCAGGCGGCTCTTGAGATGGCCCGCCTGGTTAATCGCTTCCATCGCCATGCCGCCGGCGAGTGACGCGTCGCCGATGAGCGCTACGACGTGATGGTCTTCGCCTTTTCGATCGCGAGCGATGGCCATGCCAAGCGCTGCTGAAAGAGACGTCGATGCGTGGCCCGCGCCGAATGTGTCGTACTCGGATTCGTCGCGCCGCAGAAACCCGCTGATGCCGCCGTACTGTTTGATCGTCGGGAGTAGCTCGCGGCGTCCCGTCAGGATCTTGTGCGCGTAGGCCTGGTGGCCCACGTCCCAGACCAGGCGGTCGTGTGGCGTGTCGAACGCGTAGTGCAGCGCGACGGCCAGCTCGACAGCGCCGAGTGACGCGCCGGTGTGTCCGCCGACGCGGGACATAGTTTCGAGAATGTAGTTTCGAATCTCGTCGGAAACGTCTCTAAGTTGTTCAACAGGTAACGCGCGCAGGTCGGCAGGCGAGTTAATACTCTCAAGAAGACTCATTGTGGGCGCATTGTACTCCAATCGACGATTTTTGTTACGCAAGCCGGTCTCCCCTTCTATTAACTCGAAGGTGCTTGGCATTGCAAAGTACTCTGTGTCACGCGAATTGTCAACTGGTTTGAATCGCGCGGTTTCTAAAAAACCTTGATGGAAGCATTCCTTGACAATCCGCGACTCCCGACTAGAATTGGGACTTCGCCTCGTTAGGCACGGAGATGTGGCCGAGTGGCTGAAGGCGGCGGTTTGCTAAACCGTTAAGGGTCAAAAGCCCTTCACAGGTTCGAATCCTGTCATCTCCGCCAGAC
>CBFGMX010000096.1:0-20061 GCA_965649955.1 uncultured bacterium | reverse complement strand
GATCTCAGATCTCAGATCGGGGCGCCGACCCACTCCTCGCCATCTTCATAGACTTCTTTCTTCCAGATTGGAACGGTGCGCTTCAGCTCCTTGATGATCCATTCACACGCCTCAAAGGCAGCACGACGATGCGGCGCACTCACGGCGATCGCTACACTCGTCTCACCGATGTCCAACCGCCCCGTGCGATGAACAATTCCCACGTGAGCAATCTCGAAACGCTTGTGTGCTTCCCGGCCCAAACGCTGCATCTCCGTTACCGCCATCGGTGAGTAAGCTTCATAAACCAGGTACAGCGTTTTTCGTCCCGCGGTCCATTCCCGCGCGTAACCGTCCAATGTCACAGTGGCGCCGCACTCACGCGGCACAACGCGTCGCGCCACCTGCCCAACGTCGATCGCCCCCGTCGTCAGTTCAAAGAAATCGAGCGGACAGACGTAGTCGCAAACAGTTGCATCTGACCCCCCACTGACCGGCGGAAACACAGCGAGTTCGTCGTTTTCCTGGAGCGGAGTGTCTGGCGTGGCGTATTCCTGATTGACTGCAAAAAGCAATGAGCGTCCGAAACGTTCAAGTTGCGCAAACCTCTCCACGAGATAACGAAAAGCGCTCGCGACCGTTGCCGGAGCGGCAAGCGAGATCTCGAGCGGGTTTGCATCGACGACGTCTCGAGCGGCGCCGAAAAACAACACGCGGATGCTGATTCGCTCGTTCATTCGATCTCGATCTTTCTACCGCTGTGACCATTGCCCTTGGCGAGCTCGTGCATGCGCGCTCTTTCTTCATAGCTTTTAACTGCCAGCGACAACATTCCGCGCAGTCGTTCGAGACGGACCGACGTCGACGTCAGTTCCAGCAGGTCCTGTTTCACCTCGGCGTCGATCTCCATCGCCGCGGCTACCAGAAACGACAAACGTTGCGGTTCGGTATTCGAGATGTCAGGCAGGCTACTGCGTTCGTCGTTGAGCGTGCGCACTGCCTGCGCGATTCGCGTAAACGTGTCGGCAACTTCTCTCGCCGGCGTCGCCAGCGACGACTGGTCCTCGTCGTCATCTTCGAAGTACCTGATGCGAGCGACGAGATACGGATCCCCGCGTTCGACGTACGAATCTATGCGGTAACGAATAACTCCGAGCGTAAGAATGTTGGAACGTCCGTCCGGAAACGTTTGTGTCTCAGTGACCTCGGCAACGCAGCCGACGTGTCCGGCAGGCGGCACTTCAAGTTCCGAAGTGCTCGGATCGAAATAAGCGACGCAGAAGAGGTTGTTGATTGGGCGGATGTCTTCGAGCATCTGGCGGTAACGCGGCTCGAAGATGTGTAGCGGCAAAGGCACACCGGGAAACAAGACCACCGGTAACGGAAATACGGGGAGCTCGGTTATTCCACGTACCTTGTCGCTTGCTTCGCTCACTTCGTCGGATTGTACATCAGTGGGCAGCGGATAAAAAAAATGGCCCCGGCGGTCGTAGTGGGATACGACTCCGGGGCCTCTCGAACACACCTTCCGATGAAGAGGGAATTCATCTTGGGTGTTTTACGGACGCGAGTGGTGGGGCGTCCGAATTTCAAAGAATCTGCGCGAACAGTTCAAGACGATGCACAGGCATCAATCTGCAAATACTCGCGAGCATGTCCTCAATCGCAAATGGTTTGGCGAAGAATCCGTCGGCACCCGCTTCCATGCAGGACTTTTGCACTTCGTCGGTGCTGTTTGAACTCATGATCAGCACTTTCGAATGCGACAAGTGGCCTTTCAGGAACTCGAGCAGGCGCATTCCGGCTGAGGTGTCTTTCTCAGGGGGCATTTGAAGGTCGAGGATGGAGATATCCGGTTTGTAGAACGTGGCGCGCCGAATTGCGGTGGGAAAGTCATTCGCAGTTACGACGTCGTACTGTTCACACAACGTCCAATACAGTTGTTGGGTGATCGTCGAGTCGTCGTCAACGATCAAAATCCGGCGCTTCATCACAAGTAATCTCCTAATCTCACGCCGGATGTTGTGCAAAGCGTGTACCGCACGTCTGCAAAAGACTGAAGGGCAACAACTAAACGAGTTTCACGACTTGCAAAGACTCTTCCCTGTCGACAGGTGGAAACACACTCGTGAGGGGCTGTGTACATTCGGTCACTCTCTCGCGGTGACCCTCATGTGACGTTCATCGGTAAAGCGGTCGCAGTGTTACTGCGGTGGGCGGATGGGTTTGTCAGGTTTTGGCTTGGGCGGCGTTTCAGGCTCGACAGGTTCATCCTCGTCATCGATCTCGTCGACGACCTTCAACTCGGCGCCGTACTTCTGATAACTGCGGAAGCGGATGTCGTTCCGGTCCTGGACGATCGCCTGTCCCTGGTGACTCGTAATCAGCACCACCGAACGAACCGGTAGCAGATACTTACGTTCGTTGATCATCACCCAGTCGTAATCGATCAGAGTGCTGGCGCCCGTAATCGGGAAACCACCGGGAATCTCAGTCGCAATCTGCTCGAACCGCAGCACTCGATCCAGCTCGCGATCGATCCAGATCCGGCCGCGCGAACCCACGTTCGCCCGCGCTCCTGAACTGATTAACTGTAACGACGAAAACTCTTTCTTGACCACATACTCGTACACGACCGTGCGGCGGTTCTGGATCGTGTCGGTGTCGACGATTTTGAACTCCGTTCGTGATTCGGGCCTGAAAAGATTTGCGACTGACGATACGTACTCAACACCACTCGAGGTCGCACCCGGCGCGTATTTCGTGTAGTCGCTACTGTTTCTCACTTCCTCCGGCACCGGCATACCGTTAAGCGTCAACAACCGGTATTCCTCGCCGGCATTCGCGCGATAACCGACGGCGAGCGTGATGTTGTCGTGTGGTTTCCAATTGCCTGTGTTACCGAACGCGTACGAGCGCCTGATGATCTGCTTCACGAGGAAATCCGGCATCGCATTCGCGGCGGCGAGTGTTACGTTTCGAGTGCGGTCCAGCAGTTCGCGTCCTTCAGTTTCCGACGGCAGCGCGGACGCTGTGGGATTCACGCGGCGTCGTTCTGCTTCTTCCAGCGTGCGGCGCAACAACGCGTCGTTGCCGCTCTTGGTCGCGACCAGCGATCGCATGCCGTCCGTGAGGGGGAAGCCGATTCCCCGACGGCGAATCTCCTCGATTAGCTCGTCACGTTGCTGCGGATTACGCGGTAACGCGTAAAGCAGATTCACAAACTCTTTACTGGACAGCGGTTGCTCGGTTTGGGCTGATACTCGAACTGCCGGAAGGATTAAGAATGCCGACACGAAGAGCGCAAACAAGAACTTATTAAAGCGGTACATCCGGAGGAACCTTCTTTCGCCACTATTTACGTTAATTCGTGTTAGCCGTGTCAACTGCACAGACGAAGTATCGCCAGCTTCAGCACTTCAGCACACCGTTGCAATTCGTCAACAGGTACAAACTCACCGGTGCGATGAGCTTCGCGAATATCGCCTGGTCCAATAACGACCGATTCGCTGCCAAGGGCCATCATCTGCGCCGCTTCCGTGCCGAATGCGACGGTTCCGGACTCGATTCCGGTGGCTTGTTCCAGCAGTGAGATCAGCGGCGAGTCAGGCGGAGTTTCGAACCCGAAATCAGCCCGGGTCACGTAGAATTCGCACTCGAAATCAGGGTCGTTGCGCTGTTCGTCTGCTATCGCTGCTTTGACTAGATTCGCCACATGCGAAGAAGGTTGCGTTGGAATCGGGCGCCACTCGAGTGTGAAACGGCATTCGCCGGCGAGAACGTTTTTGGCGGAACCGCCGCGAATCAGACCGATGTTCAGGGTAGTAAAGGGAGGATCGAATGCGGGGTGGAGATCGTCTTTCAGCTCACCGGCGATTGCTTCGAGGCGGGTTATCAATCGTGCGGCGCGAAAAATAGCTGACGCGCCCAGCGCCGGATACGCGCTGTGGGCTTCGCGTCCTTTCACCACGACTTCGGCGAGTGAGTAGCCTTTTCCGGCGCGAATGGGTTTAAGCGACGTAGGTTCGCCGACGATGCTGTATCGCGCGTTTATCGGATGTAACTGCGCGAAGTGTTTTGCGCCTATCAGGCCAACCTCTTCGTCGGCCGTAAATACCAGCGCGATGGGTTTGCGAATTTGTGGGCGGTCGACGGTCTCGAGTGCGGTCAGCGTGGCTGCGATGAACCCCTTCGTGTCGCACGAGCCGCGTCCGTAGAGTTTTCCGTCGCGTTCCGTGAGGTTCGTGGCTTCCGGCCAGTTTGGATCGTAGGGCACTGTGTCCGTGTGCCCGACCAGCGCCAACTCCACGTTCGGGATACCGGAAAATCCAGCTCCTGCAAGAGCGACTAAATTGATCTTCTCGACGCCGTGTTCATCCGCGTACGGGAAGCGTTTCGTGACGAAATTCAACGCCGCGCAACGCGATTCAAGATACTCGACGATCTCCGCATTCGACCGCGAAGACACTGAGTTGATACTTACGAGTTGAGCGAGTGTTTCTGTAATCGATGTCATTTGAGATTGAGTTGTTTTCCGTTCACTGCTACCTCGCGAATGGCCGTGCGTGATAGTGAGAATACGATTGCTGCGAGCAGGTCGTCCGGCGACGCGCCGGCGATCGACGGATCATCGAGATCGACGGTGAAGAAGTCTGCCGGCGCTCCGGGTTCCAGTTTTCCGCCGTGGAAGCCGATGGCTTTCGCGCCGTTCACTGTCGCGCATTCGAAGAGTCGTGTAGCCAACGCGGACGTGCCACCCTCGTTTTCCGGCGCTAACACGTTGCGCTCCGTTTTCTGCAAACGCAGGTGATATTCCAACTCGCGTGCGTCTTCGAGTAGATCGATTTGTATCTGACTGTCGGTGCCCAACGAGATTGGCACGTTCGCTTTGAAATAAAGATCGGCGGGAACGACGCCATCGCCCAGGTTTCGTTCGGTCGTCGGGCAGGCGCAAACACCCGCGCCGGATTCGGCCAGTGCCGCAACAGCTTTCGGCGTGACGTGAATCGCATGAACGGCGGTAAATCGCTCGCTGAGTAAACCTTCGGTGTCGAGCAGTGCAACCGGCGAGCGGCCGTACTCCTGAATGCAGGCAGCGACTTCCGCTGGTTGCTCCGCGACGTGCATGTGGATCGGGAGCTGTCGTTCGTTTGCAAATGCGACGACGGGTTTGAGGTAATCAAGCGGGACTGCGCGAACGCTGTGCGGCGCCACGCCGGCCCAGGCCATTCCGTCTTTCGTGTCGATTGTGTCGATGAGTTGGTCCAGGCGCGCGAGGTAAGTGTCGGGTGAATCTTCAATGAAGCGGATCTGCCGAGGATTTGGTTCCACTTGATGACCCGCGCGAGCGTACGCGACGCGCAGCAGCGCGATGCGGATGCCGACGTCGTTTGCGGCGCGAATTACTTCGTGGGCGAGCAGGTTGGGATCCGCGTACGGAGACCCATCAGGTGAATGATGAAGGTAGTGAAACTCACCGACCGCGGTGATGCCCGTCATGGCCATCTCGCGAAACGCCATTCGCGAGACGGTGTAGATCTCTTCCGGCGTTAGTTTCGTCGCCGCGGCATACATCTGCTCGCGCCAGGTCCAAAAACTGTCGGTCGCGTTTTGCGATCGATACTCGGTACGACCGCGAATGATGCGCTGAAAAGCGTGCGAGTGCGCGTTAACCAATCCCGGTAGCATGGCGCGTCCAGCGAGTCGTGTGGCGTGCGGAGCGTCTTCTGTTAATTCGATGATCTTGCCGGAGTTGTCGGCGACAACAGCCAATCCCGAGCGGAATCGCCCACCCGTGTAAACGTAATCAGGTAGCCAAGCCTGGACCATCTATTTCACCGCCAGCACTTCGCGCGCCGCCGTGCGATCGCCGGTGCAACTAATCCTTCGCGGACCGGGTAGATAACTCAAATGGAAACCCAGCTGCCGGTAAAGTTTGACGATCCGCGGTGTCGCCTGATTTGAAATGACGACTGGTCCATCGTGTTTAGCGAGGAACTCCGCGGTCCGTTGCTGATCGTCCCACGAAAACCCACCCGAGCTGTAAGTCGTGAACTCGACGTCGTACGGCGGATCGGCATACACAAAGTCGCCTCTCTTAACCGGCACCTTTTCGACGTCGACATTGGTGAACGTCCAATCGCGCAGCACCGCTGGATAATTCGAGAAATCAGCGTCGTAATTGACTGCGTTGTACGTTCCAAACGGAACATTAAACTCGCCGCTCTTGTTGAAACGGCAAAGGCCGTTGAAGCAGGTGCGGTTCAGGTAGTAGAACAATTCGGCGGCCTCTTCGCCGGACGCGCCGCCGTTCTTAATCAGCTCGTTGAAGCGCGCGCGATGTTGATAGAAGAGTTGTTCGTCGTAACGCATGTCGATGCGCAGCGTCAGACCGTTTTGCAGGTGACGGTAGAAGTTGATGAGGTGCGGGTTGACGTCGTTGAGCAGCGCGCGCTTTGGTTGCAGCCCCAGCGCGACCGCCAGCCCGCCGCAGAAAGGCTCGACGTATCTACGCTCCGCATGTCGTTCCCAGATCGTCGCCAGGTGCGGGACCAGCCAACGTTTGCCGCCCGCCCATTTCAGCGGCGGTTTGATCGTTTTCGGAGCGGCCACTGTTAATTCGTTGATAGCCATTAGCGATTGCGAGTCAGAAAATACCACAGATAAGACTTCGAGAGTCGCAACGGACGATACGCGTAGTAAAGCGAATGCAGCGGCGCGGGAAGCGAGAGCGCTTGCCAGTCAGGCAAGGTGGGCACGAAGAGCGCGCGCAATGCCGAGACGAGCGCGTCGCGTTTGCGGTCCATGATCTTGAAGTTGAAGAGGTTTGTTTCAGCCGACTCGATCGTGTGCGGTCGGGTGAAGATCCGATCGCGAATTCCGGTTGCCATTCGCTTCATGACACCTTCCGGATCCGTCGATTGTAAAATCTGTCTCTCCATCCTGACGTCAGAGAACTCTTCGACGAGGCGCAAGCCAAGGCCCAGCATTCGCGTCGCATGAGCGTCTTCCGCGCGCTGGAGAACCATGGGCCAGTTCAGGTTCGGAGAAGCGCGCAGCAGCTCCGCCAGCGATACGATCCATTCCAAACGATGCCACAAATGTTTCGAGCCGTGCATCGACAGGTAGAGCACCATGTCTTCATCGCAGAAGGTCTCGATCGCCGTGCCGCCCAGCGAAACGGATTGCAACCGCGACATCACCTCATCTGCTTCGAGTGCGAAGACAAAACTTCGCGGCGCCAGGTTCCAATGCAGATCGACGATGGTGAACCACTCGTCGCGCATGAATGGTATCTCGCAATGAAATGCGAGGTGCGAAGCTAACTGCGCCTCAGTCAACGGCGGCGTCATCTCGTAGCCAAGCGATTCCAGCAACGATCTCGCGTCGGCAAAATGGCGACGAGGAACCAGCACATCGATGTCACCCGCCTGTCTCAAAGCGACTTCGCCGTACGCCATTTGCGCGAGCACAGCGCCCTTGAAAATTGCGACAGGTATCCCGTGGTCTTTGAGCGCGCGATAAACCTTTAACTGCTTGCCGATCAAATGCAGCATGCTCTGTGAACTTGCCACCGACTCGCGCTTCAACCGCGCCAAAACGTGTGCGGGAACGAGATCAGTCGCAGCGCCGGTGGTGACCCCGGTCAGGTTCTTTTGCAGCAGCGGTAGAAGACCGTGATTGAACGCAGTTGCCAGCAGGTAGTCCCAGTCCAAGGCTTGCTTTAACAACTCCCGCACTCGCATCACACCGCGCGGTTCAAGATCCCGGCGCGCGACGGCGAACAAAAGTTGTTCTTCAGGTCGAAAAGTCATCGTGAGTTGCTGTAGCGCTCGGAGATGTCTGCGACTACATCAAGTGCCTCATTGTCGTTGCGGAACCGAAGCGGAAACTCCTGCGCCAGTCGCATTGCGATCTGTTCGACCGAGTTGTTGCCGTCCATTTGTGAGAACACAAACTGGAGAATCGATCCGTCGTCGTTCACGACAGGCGCATGAGTGTTTGTGCGTTTCCGCAACTGCGATCGCGATAACGGCACACCAAAGAAAGTCGATTGCTTGAAACTTGTTTTCGGCGCATCGAGTTCGCGCGCATCGAAAAAATCAGTTTCCCAGCGCCACACGTAGTCGTTATTAACAAAAGCGGCACTCAGCGTGACGTTGACGCGATCACCTTCGCTTATGGCAACTGGCTGAGAGAACGGGAACAACCCCTGGCCATAGATCGATTCAGGCACGCCGGGCGCGTTCCAAAATCCGATCTCGTCGATCAGCACCGAATCAAACCAAACGGCGATACCGTGCGCGGTGCCTGCCCTTGCACACTGCCAGGAAAGCTCCGCGCGAACATCCGGCTTTTCGATTTCCTCGTAGTCGAGCGTCGCCCAACAGGAAGGTTCGACGAGTAGTTCGTGTGGTTCAACGCGGGTCTTACGCCAGGTATTAGTTACGACGCGCATGGCTGCGCTCAGATCGAAACCATGCGCTTGCCACGGACCGGTAAGTTCCCGGTAACGATCGGGAGCTTCAACAATCGCGGCCCACAGGATGTCGCGGCGAGGAATAAGAGTGCCGTTCGGCGCCAGCAGTCTCGTTCTCGCGTCGATAACCGACGGAATGTGATCTCGATACCACGGCAGTACGCCACGCAGATCGGAAACAATCACACCTGCTGGTTCCGGAAGCGTCACGCTCGTCGACATCATCTGAAAGAACTCGATGCGATCAGCAAAGCCGTTCATCCTCGCGGCTTCTCGTGCTAACTCAATTACGTTGTCAGGTTCGACGGCATAGACACGCCGAGCGCCCAATTGACAGGCGAGAAGTGCGAACACGCCCGGACCACATCCCAGATCCAGGACTACCGACCCCGGTTTCACTGCACGACGAATTGCGGACGTGTAGGCGTGCATCCGCGGCGTGTCGGCAACCATTTGACCGTACGAATGGAGGCTATACATGAACAGCCCGGTGTGAGTCTTGCCCTTTGGACCAGCGAGGTTTCAACTTCAACGAGGCGAAGTCGCTGAAGATGCAATCGCAGAGTTTCTGGAGTCGTCCGGCGTCAGCGTGCGGCGTGACCTTTCGCACCGGAACGCCCGCCAGCACGCGCGTCAGTAGATCAAACTGACGTGCCTGCATCTCCTTGTGCATCAGGTAGTTGGTATAGGTGTTTGCAATTAACGACAACAGTGCGTTAGCGCTGTCGAGCGGTGTCACAAATGGTGCGCCGGCGTCATCGGAACGTTCTCCCAGAACGTAGACAGCCGCGAGAGGCAACGGACCTCGTTCAAACTGATCGGGTCTGTTTGTTAGATCGAGATAGCATTTGTCCCAATTGGGTGTGAGCCTCGGCAGGTACGACTCAGTGCCGTAGAGTGCTTTCACGGAAGCAGGCCACAGGCGAATACACGGATACGACGGTCGCACCAGAAAGCGATCGACGCGATCGTCTAACGTGACGACGTCGTCGGCGAGGATGCTGAACCCTTTGGAAGAAAAAGCCGCCGCCGTCGTCGACTTACCTGACCCGGCTGGTCCAATCAATGCTATTGCCTCCGAGTCGACGACCACCGCGCTCGCGTGCAAACAGACGACACCGCGAAGCAACAGCACAAATCCAAGCACAGGGCCAAGCAGGTAGGTTGCTGCATCTTCGATCGTCAGAGGTTCCTGCCAGCAACTCCAGATTTCAGTGCCTGCGTTGTCGACCAGAAACTCCGTTCGATCGGCGTAGCGAAAATAATGATACGTGCCATCCAACAAACGGTAGACGTGCAACAACGGTTCACCTGCGCTGTCGGTGTACTCGGACGTGTAAGAGAGTTGACGGTGGCGATCGTCGAGTTCGCGGAACCGGGCGGGAAGCTCACCGAAAGAGATGCGCAGATCGATCGAATCGATGGATGAAGATGGAACGCCCGGAATCGTTCTGTTGGCGATAACTCCGAGGTTATAGATCGAGCACCGGTAAGACATGGGATCGGGTAATCAGCCCGTCTTCGGTCCGGCGGCTGCGCCACCACCACCGTCCAGGTTCCCCTTGGAGCCGACATTACGAGTTATTTCGCGAATGTTGCCATAAACGACGAGTTCCGGCTTGTGATACGGCTTTTTGTTTTCTTCGTTTTTGTCTGGGCTATCGACGTTCGTTGTAGTTTGCATCCAGCGTCTCCGTCATGCAGTTTGGGCGAGAGAGTCGTGCACGGTCCGGCTGATTGGCAGGGAGTGTGTAAGCCAATGATTCAGCGCGAACACCCGAAGATTGGCCCATCGGCCAGCAGCAGTCTGTTCGTCGGCAAGTGGTCGTCGGCGATTCAGGTTAACAAAACTCCTGAGCTGCGAATTGACTTCAAAAATGTCGAGACATCTTACACTAGCGGCCTGTGCTAAATGAAGAGTTGGATCGCCCGCAAGCGGTGTTTTATGACGACTCAAGATAGCGGGCGGCAAGCGGTTCTTCATCGCGCATCGCAGGATGTGTTTGTCGATGCACCAGGGAACCGCAGGGATCTCCAACAGGAACTCGATCAAGCGCACGTCCGTTAATGGGTGACGCACTTCGAGAGGTAACCTGGTGGAACCGGGATCGAAGCCTTCAAACAACGGCGCCCACACCTTCGACTCGAAAGCGCGAAGAGCGGCGGGATGAGTGTGGCTGTTAAGCGGCGGCTCCGAGTTCGCCTGGCGGCAACGCTCGTCAAGACTCGTCCTTTTGGCGAATCCCTTGTCAATCCACTCCGGATAAGATGCATCGTTTTCTTCGCGGCTCTTTAAACGTTTCAGCGTAGCGCGGAATCCCACCGGCGGAAGGCGTCGATGAGTTCGGATGTACCACGACATGCCGCTGAACAGCGCCGGTATCCTGAGGTTTCTTGCGCAGGCTCGGAGATATGAACTCAAGTCCTCGGACATCACCGCGTCGCCGTCGTATCCCGTGAGCGCAACTCTACTCTCACGTCCAAGACACCGCATCAGACCTTGAAACTGTGCGGTGAGCGGAGATACGAGAAACGGTTCAGGTTGATCGAGATCGGCTGGCGAACGATCGTCGAAAAGAGCGTAACCATCGGCGGGAAGGTGAGTAATGGGAATGCCAAGAAACTCTGCCGCAATCGACGAGTAACGTCGTTCCTCATCCTGGAACACGCTGTCGTAAACGTTTGTGCAAGCTGTTACCGCAGAGCCGGGTTGTTCGCGCAGAAGATCCACGGCCAGAGCGGCGAGGCTGGTCGAATCGAGACCGCCACTCATCGAAACTGTTACTCGATTGGTTCTCAAGCGGTCGTGGGTGGCCGTTGCCAGCAGATCGAAAAACCGTTCAACATGATCTTTAGCGGTGTCACGATTTTGGTGCGCAGAGGGCGTCCAATAACGTCGCTTGACTGTCGAGTTGGTCGAGACGGACAGCGTGTGGCCGGCGGGCAGACGATGAATGTCGCGAAAGGTCGTAGTCTCGAGATCCTGGTTCAGCCCGAATGCCAGGTAGTCGGCGATAGCTGTCTCGTTGAGCGAATCGCCGATCGCTGGATGCAAACGAATCGTTTTCAGCGTGTTGCTGAAGATGAACGTGTTGCCGGCGCGGGCGTAAAAGAATGGTTTGACACCAAAATGATCGCGGGCGCAGAAGAGCGTCTTCGTCGTTCTATTCCAGATAGCAAAGGCAAAATCGCCGATAAGGTGCTCGATACACTTTTCCTGCCACGCGTCGTAAGCGAGCAGAACCAACTCGGCGTCGTTCGCTTTCGAGGTCGGAACCTTCTTGCGGCGGCTGAGCTTTTCGAAGAGTTCGGCGCGACCGTCGAGTCGTACATCGGCGGTCAGTAAAGTATTGCCGTCCCGGCTCAGCGGTTGCAATTCTGTCGGCGCTTCCCAGGTCGTGCAGAGCATCGTGTGACCGAAACCGGCCTCGCCTGCGATCCGGATCTGCTGCGCGTCAGGTCCGCGAAACCTCATCGACTCCGTCAGGCGCGTAAGCAGGCCGCGATCGACCGGCGCGCCGTCGAAGTTAACGATGCCCGCGATTCCGCTCATCCTTGTTCGATTGTCACTAACCCTTGCTGAAGTAAGTTTTCGACAAGCACGATCAGGTCCTCTCGTAGCGCTTGTCGATCGACGTCGTACTCCTTCGCCAGCGACTCGTACGCCACTTCAATCGAATCCGAATTGGTCAGAACTGAAAGCATGCGAGTGCCGACGTTGTCGAGACCGAAGTAACGTTCGCTGTTGAGGTTGAGTAATACAGACTCGTCTTGCAGGTTGGAAATCAGTACTTCGTCAGGGACCGTCACGCGGTCCGAGAAGGAGATAGCCATCGTTTGATCCTCGTGGTAAAAGTAACACGGATTTGGATCATGCCAACTCTTGTACTGAAAAATATTCGCAAGTCCTTCGGTCCGACTTTGGCGCTTGACGGCGTCGATCTCGAACTACGCGAAGGCGAGGTGCACGCGCTGATTGGCGAAAACGGCGCGGGTAAGAGCACGCTGATGAACGTCGTCGCCGGATCGCTTCAGCCTGATCAGGGCACGATGGAACTCGACGGCCGTCCGTACACGCCGGAAAATCCGCTCGACGCCCGCACACACGGCATCGCTCTCATCCACCAGGAACTCTCGCTATGCCCGCATTTGAGCGTGGCGGAGAACGTGCTGATGGGCATCGAGCCGTCGCGTTTCGGCTTGCTCGATCGCGACGATCTCAACGCGCGGACGAACGAAGTGCTGCAAACGTTTCATCACGCGGATATCCGTCCGGAACGTCGCGTCGGGGATCTTTCCGTGGCAGCGCGTCAGATTGTCGAAATTTCGCGTGCGCTCGCGGCGCGTGCCCGGATCATTTTGATGGACGAGCCGACCAGCAGTTTGCAACGCGACGACGTGCAACATCTATTTACGCTGATTCGGAAGTTGAGCAGTGAAGGCATCTCCGTTGTTTACATCAGCCACTTTCTCGAAGAGGTACGTCAGATCGCGGATCGCTTTACGGTGTTGCGCGACGGCCGCAGCGTATCCACCGGCGCGATCGCGAGCGTCAGCGACGACGAGTTGATCGCAAAGATGGTCGGACGTGCACAACAGACGCTATTCCCCGCGCGATCGAAGCACGCGGCGGAACCGGTTGAAACGGTTCTCGAAGTGAAAGACCTCGCCGCACCACCGCTGTTGAAGAACGCGAGTTTCACGCTGCGTCGAGGAGAGATCCTCGGGATCGCGGGCCTGATGGGTTCAGGCCGCACGCCGCTGTTGCGTGCGATCTTCGGACTGGACCGTGTTGAAAGTGGAACTATCACGTTAAATAAAACTGCCGGCCGTCAAAGCACGCCTTCCATGCGTTTAATCGAGGGCGTTGGTTACCTCAGCGAAGACCGGAAAGGCGAAGGCTTGACGCTCAATCAGTCGCTCGCGGACAACGTGACCGTAACGAGATTCGGATCGTGCTCCCGTCTCGGCTGGCTCGATCTCGGCGCACAACGAAAGCAGACCGAACGGCTCGTGAGTGCCTTGAAGATCAAGATGCGCGGCGTGAACCAACCAGTCGGCTCACTCTCCGGCGGCAACCAGCAGAAGGCCGTCGTCGCGCGTTTGCTGCACCAGGACGCCGACGTGTTGCTGCTTGACGAACCGACACGCGGAATAGACATCGGCAGCAAAGCGCAGGTCTACGAAACCATCGCGGCGTGCGCGTCGCAGAACAAGGCCGTCCTGATGGTCAGTTCTTACCTTCCCGAGTTGTTTGGCATGTGCGATCGGCTGGGAGTTATGAGTCGTGGAAGGCTTTCGGAGATTAGACCGATCGATCAATGGACGCCGGAAACGGTTTTACAGGCGGCCATAGGGACCACGGCTTAACACGGTGCGCATCGCGTCGTGGATCAGACCGTTGCTGGCGAGGACCTTCGGCGTGTAGATATCGAGCGGTCCGTCGTCGAAATTCGTAACTCGCCCTCGCGCTTCCTGGATCAACAACACACCCGCCGCCGTGTCCCACGGATTCAACCCGTCTTCCCAGAATCCATCGAAACGTCCGCACGCGACGTAAGCCAGATCGATCGCGGCGGAACCATCGCGTCTGACGGCCTGTGCCGCCATTGTGAAGTTTGCGAAATCGCGGGCAAAGTCGGGGCGCTCGCGCACGTTGTACGGAAAGCCGGTGCACAACATAGCGCTGTTAAGTTCATCGACTTCGGAAACGCGAATCGTTCGTGAATTGAGCGTCGCGCCTTTGCCTCGTTCAGCGGCAAACATCTCGTCGCGCACCGGATCGTAGACGACGCCGATCTCGAGCACGCCTGCGTGTTCGACCGCGATCGAGACGCAGAAGCACGGATAACCATGCGCGTAATTGGTTGTGCCGTCGAGCGGATCGATTATCCACTTCCAATCGCTGCGTTTGCCGGCAACCAGAACAGCCTCGCCCGATTCCTCGGCGAGGATTCCATGCTGCGGGTAGTACGAACGAATTCGCTCGATGATGAGGATTTCAGAAGCGAGGTCAGCTTCCGTAACGAGGTCAATGTCGCCTTTGTTGGTGATCTTGGCGGCGCCGAGGCGCTGCATCAGAAGACCGCCCGCCTCGCGCGCGATCTGCATCGTGAAGTTAAGCACCGGCGGTCCTCACTCGCGTTCTGACAGCGCCTGGCGTGCGCACCTTCTGCGCAGAGATCTCAAGGACGTGTGAAATGAGTTTGCTTTGGAAGCGAACTGTTTCAACGCGACCGTTCGCGGTGACACTGATTGAAAGAATGAAGAGGACTACGGTTGCGGAAAGGACCCGAGGAATTAGTCGCATAGCAAGGGGATACTGATCTCCTTTTCTCGCGCTGTCCGTTCTGCTTCTTCATAACCGGCGTCGACGTGTCGCGCGACGCCGAGTCCGGGATCGTTTGTCAGCACGCGATTGAGACGTTTGGCTGCTTCGTCCGTGCCGTCCGCGACAGAGACCTGACCCGCGTGCAACGAGTAGCCGATGCCCACGCCTCCGCCGTGATGAAACGACACCCAACTCGCGCCGCTCGCCGTGTTGAGCAGTGCATTGAGGATGGGCCAGTCGGCCACCGCGTCCGAGCCGTCCTTCATCCCTTCAGTTTCGCGAAACGGCGAGGCAACGGAACCCGTGTCGAGATGATCGCGACCGATCGCCACGGGCGCTTTCAGATCGCCACGCTTCACGAGATCGTTGATGGCTTCGCCCATCTCGGCGCGTTCGCCGTAACCCAGCCAGCAGATTCGCGCGGGCAGTCCCTGGAAATGAACGCGATCGCGGGCGAGTCGCAGCCAGCGGTTAAGCGTGCGGTCTTCGGGAAACATCTCGAGCGCGAGATCGTCCGTCTTGCGAATGTCTTCCGCGTCTCCCGAAAGAGCGACCCAACGGAACGGGCCTTTGCCTTCGCAGAAGAGCGGGCGAATGTACTCCGGCACGAAGCCGGGGATCTCGAATGCGTCCGTGCATCCGGCGTCGAACGCTTGCTTTCGAATGTTGTTGCCGTAATCGAATGCAACCGCGCCGGCCCGCTTCAACGCCAGCATCGCTTCGACGTGTCGCGCCATGGACTCTTTGGATCGTTCGATGTACGCCGCCGGATCTGACTCGCGCAACTCCGAAGCTTCATCGAGCGAGAGTCCGGCGGGCACGTAGCCATTTAACGGATCGTGAGCGCTCGTTTGATCCGTGACGGCGTCGACTCTCACGCCGCGTTTCACCAACTCGGGCAAAACTTCGGCGCAATTGCCGACGAGACCGACCGAAACGGCGCGTTTCTGTTCGCGAGCGTCCTCGCAGATATCGAGCGCTTCGTCCAGCGACATCGCGATCCGATCGCAGTAACCTGTGCGGACACGGCGCTCGATGCGTTCCGGATCGACGTCGATGCCGAGAAAAACCGCGCCGTTCAATGTCGCGGCGAGTGGCTGGGCGCCACCCATTCCACCCATACCGCCCGATACGACGAGTTTGCCTGACAGGTCGCCGGCAAACTGTTTGTCAGCCATGGCGGCGAACGTTTCAAACGTTCCCTGCACGATGCCTTGCGTGCCGATATAGATCCAGCTACCGGCGGTCATCTGCCCGTACATCATGAGGCCGCGACGTTCGAGCTCGTGGAAGTGTTCCCACGTGGCCCAGGCGCCGACCAGATTGGAGTTGGCGATCAAAACGCGTGGCGCGTATTCGTGAGTGCGAAAGACGGCGACAGGCTTGCCGGATTGGACCAGCAGCGTTTCGTCGTTCTCCAGTGATTTCAGTTCGCGGACGAGCGCGTCGAAGCTGGCCCAATTGCGTGCGGCCTTGCCCGCGCCGCCGTAGACGATCAATTCGTCCGGGCGTTCCGCAACCTCGGGATCGAGATTGTTCATCAGGCAACGGAGCGCGGCTTCCTGATGCCAACCCTTGCAGTTCAACTCAGCGCCACGCGGCGCGTGAATTATTCTGTGGTCCATACGAAATCAGTTACCAATCCGTGTTAGCTCAAACACGGATTTCATCCCTGCGCGCCCCACAGCCGCCGAAACCAGCCGCCGCTCTCCTTCTTCGTCAACTGCTCGAGCTCGCCGGAGTCGAGCCATACGCCGCCGCACTGGTCACACGTGTCGATGGCGACTTCCTCGACCTTTGTTTCAGTCAACGTGCCGTCACAGCGCGGACACTTCATCGACGATGTGCCTGCCGCTTTCGCTTCTTCAGACACCTTCATCCTGGCGCGCAGTTTCTCAATCGCTTCCTGATTCTTGCGATGAAAATACTCTTCCTCGAGCCCCTTTCGCCGATCGTCCATTCCATTTGTCATAGAGAAACCCTCCAAAAAGGTCCGTGTGTTTTACAATTCGTCAAAAACGCCTCGTGTGATTGCGCTGGTAACCTCTTCGATATCCTTCGACGTCGCGCGGTCGACTGTCAGAGGCGCTACTAAACCACGCACGAGGTCGTAAGCCTGCTTCACACCGCGGCCCGGCGCAAGTGGCGCGCGATAGTCGAGCGCCTGTGCGGCGGTCATCAGCTCGATCGCCGTCGTCAGCTCGGCCAGTTTAACGATCGAGCGAAGCTTGGTCGCGGCAGTCATGCCCATTGAAACGTGGTCTTCCTTGCCGCCGTCAGTAGGCACGTTGTCGACGCTCGCCGGATGGGCCAGCACTTTCGCTTCATTCAACAACGCGACCGCGGACACCTGAAGCATCATGAAACCGGAAGATATCCCCGGATGCGCCGTTAGAAACGGCGGCAACCCTTCGTTCGAATCCGGATTGACCAGTCGATCGATGCGTCTCTCGGTGATACTGATCAAGTCTGTCAAAGCAATTGCGGCGTAGTCAAAAACAAGTGCGAGTGGCGCGCCGTGGAAGTTGCCGCCCGAGAGCACCTCGCCCGTCTCGGAAAACACCAGCGGATTGTCGGTCGCGCTGCCGCTTTCGATCTCGACCACTTCGCGGGCGTGGGCCAACGCCGTGCGCACCGCGCCGTGCACCTGTGGCATGCAGCGTAGACTGTACGCGTCCTGCACGCGGGGATCGTTGACGAGGTGCGACTTGCGGATCTCGCTGTCGGTCATTAGTTCGCGGAGGTGCGCGGCGACGGCGACCTGTCCCGGATGCGGCCGCGCGTGGTGAATACGTTCATCAAAAGCGACGGGAGTGCCGCGCAGCGCTTCCAGCGTCATCGCTCCGGCGACGTCTGCAAGACGAACCAGCCGTTCCGCGCGATGAAGCGCGAGTCCGCCCACGGCGCCCATCGCCTGCGTGCCATTCAAAAGCGCCAGGCCTTCTTTTACTTCCAACTGAAGGGGCGCGACTCCGGCGCGTTCCAGCGCAACCGCACTCGGCAATCGTTCGCCATCGTAAAAAGCCTCGCCCTCGCCGATCGCCGCGAGTGCGAGGTGGGCCAACGGCGCCAGATCGCCGCTTGCGCCGACGCTGCCTTTCTCGGGTATCACCGGCGTGACGCCGTGTTCGAGCATCGCGACCAGCGTTTCGATCACAACGGGACGCGCGCCACTGAACCCGGACGCCAGGACGTTCGCGCGCAGCAACACCATCGCGCGCGCTTCCTCGATCGACAGTGGTTCGCCTAAACCGCACGAATGACTTCGCACCAGGTTCAGTTGTAACTGCCCCAAGTCTGATCGATCGATACTGACGTCAGACAACTTGCCGAAGCCGGTGTTGACTCCGTAAACCGTGCGTCCCTCGTTGACGATCTTTTCGACGACGTGTCGCGAGCGTTCGACTCGTTCGCGTGCATCTGCCGATAGCGAAACCTGTTCCCGGCGTGCGGCAACGTCGGCGATCTGTTGAATGGTCAATGCTTGACCGTTAAGTTGAAGCATAGAAACAGACCAATCCTAAAGGGAACGCAAGCAGAAACAAAATGAGCAATCGAAAATCGATTACCTGGTTTCCACTTCTACCTCTTGCTCCCTGTCTCGCTGCTCCCTGTCAGGTGTTTCGGAAACGTCGATCCTCTTGAATTCTGCTGTGGTGCCGGTGGCGACGCTGCTGCGCACACGCTGTCTCGCGCGTTTCGCGCGCACGGTCGTGCGTCTGGTCGTTGCCGCCGTCCAATTAGTCATTCGTTTGAACGGCTGTAATGAGAACTCGTGCTTCGGCAACACCTCACCGGTGGCCTCGCGCAGTCGCACCGTGCCGATTGCGAAAATCGCTATGGCGGTGTTGAACACAACACCGACGACAAACACGACCCAACCCGGAATGAACCCGACTGCGGCACGCTCGATGAACGCGTCGAAGTCCCGCGCCGGCAATGGCGACAAGTAAACCTTCAGGTTCCAACTAGCCGCCAGCAGCGCGAAGATCCACAGGTAGTTGCGGCGCAAGCGGCGGCCGACTGCTTCCCATTCCGTGATCGTAAAGTGCGGGGTCGTCAGATCGGCGGCCAGGTGTTCGGCCCACGCCTCGTCGGTGGGACGGTTTTCCGGCATCAGGAGGTGCGCGAAGTATCCCGTTTCTAGGATGCGCACGCGGCTCGACCAGATCTCGTAGTAGCGATAACGCCGCGCTTCCATCAAGAGAAAGATAACGACAAGTATCGAGTTGATTGGTATGACGAAGTGCGGGTTGTGCGGGGAGCTGAACACGAACGAGAGCGTCGCGCCCGCAGTGATCACGGCCCAGTTTGTCGTCGTATCGAGCCGGTTTCGCCAGGTGTTTGAACGCTGCACTTCACCGCGATAGAAGTGGATCATCGCGGTGTTGAACTCCGAAGGGGTCATGCGGCGCATTTGCGCTGCGGGTGATTGGGTGGCGGCGTCTACCGACGGGTCTACGGCTGCGGGCTGTCTTAGCCGGCCAGTGACTCTGTCTGTCGTTAGTTGACCGCTACTTCTTTGACTTGCTTCGGTGGTCATGGGATGTGAATACAAGGAGCGCGCGGTCCAGATTGGGGCGCGGAACTCCGGAAATTGATAATAGCATTTAACTATCCAATTGTCCGTGGTTCTGTAGTGTCTAACGCGGATTTAAGGCGGTGCTGTATTAGGGCGTTATAGCATTTTCGAATGCTTGACGTTGTTCCACTCGCGCCCTATAGTGGCCGTTCGGCTGTTTGAAGGAACGAAAGCCAGTGATTAGCGCCGCGGAAATCGAGGTTGACGAGCGTTGGATGCGGCAGGCGCTGGCCGCAGCTCGCGAAGCTCAGGCACGCGGCGAAGTGCCCATCGGCACGTGCATCGTCAGCGAAGACAAACTTGTCGCCCTCGCCGGCAATCGCACTCGCACCGACTGCGATCCCACAGCCCATGCGGAAATCGTCGCCCTCCGCGAAGCTGCCGGTAAACTCGGCAATTACCGGCTCACCGGAGTGGACGTTTACTCCACGATCGAGCCCTGCGCGATGTGCGCCGGCGCGCTCATCCAGGCTCGAGTGCGGCGTCTGATTTACGGAGCCGACGATGACCGTGCGGGCGGCGTAACCAGCCGATTTCGCATCTGTGATACGGATTTTTTGAATCACCGCATTGAAGTGCGGGCAGGCGTCATGGGGGAAGAATGCCGGACGCTGATGCAAGAGTTTTTTAAGTCGCGGAGAGGTCGCATAGTGGATTAGTGCACCGGTCTCGAAAACCGGAGTGGGTTAA
>CBFGMX010000095.1:0-20186 GCA_965649955.1 uncultured bacterium | reverse complement strand
ATCAACGCGATGTCGCCGTCGCAGATGTGCTCGTCGATCATCGAGTCGCCTTTTACTCGCAGTGCATAAACTCGATCGGGCTTCACTCGACCCAACAGGAACCGCGGCACCGGTATGCGCTCTTCATAGTCGACCACTTCCAGAGGCGCGCCAGCCGCAATGCGTCCCAGCAGTTTTACTTCACAAAGTGAATCGCTGCTCTTGTCTTCGACTTTGACGTTGAGCGCAAACGATCCATCCTCGTGTTCACGGACCAACAGACCACGACGTTCGAGCGCTGCAATATGCTTTGCAATCGTGGCGCGCGACTTCACTCCAAACTGTCGGGCGATCTGCGCGTAGGATGGAATGTAACCGTGCCGTTCGAGAAACCGAGTGATGTAATCGAGAATTTCTTTTTGTCGCTGCGTTCGTGGGAGCATGTTTTCAGCAGTTCCCGAGTGGTGATCCCGCTTGTTGTTGATGTGGTAAGAGCGTCCCGCCAGCGTTAAAGGTGACGAAGCATTCTAGGGCGCACAAACAAAAGCGTCAAGCCTTTGTTGTGATTAAGTAGTGTCGCAGGTTACTCACTTCGGTTATCCGTGTGTTTCACGCTTGTCCAATTTGGTGCGGCAAGGAGCAGACACACGGATTAACCGCACCATTATGTTGCGATCCGGCTCAACGAATTGAATAACGCACAAGCGTGCGAGGAAAAATGCGAACGGAAGGAGGCATGTCGCCAATTGGTACCGGCTGGATCTTTAGTACTTCATCGGCCTTCTTGCCATAGATCGCTTCATTGAGATCGTTATCGGGTGAGATCACTGCTCCTTTCAAAGCAGCTCCGATGAACACGCCTTTGCTGCGTGAGTAGGAAATAATGCCGGCGTCGAGTCGCGGGTTGGTTGAAGCCGCCGCTTCACGACCCACTGGACCAGCAGCTACGGACGCTTCACCACCGAGTTCAAACTTGTCCTTCAACAAACCATTCAAACCACTCTCGTTCATGATCAGCAGGATGTAGTCGGTTTTCTGTGCGCCGATCTGCGGTCCAAAACTTCCACCGCCGAGATTGAAAAACGCCGGAGCACTCCAGCCGCCCTTAACGCGCCTGCTGATCACGCCCTGACCACCACGACCGCCGACCAGAAACGCCGCTTTAATCACATCGGGAAACACGGCAATGGCTTCCGCTGTGTCGAGTAACTCTTTCGGAATAGCTTTGTCTTTGACGTTCATTATTTCCGTGAACGTTTTCGCGGCGTCGCTCGCATGTCTCGCGGCGTCTTTCGTGCGCGAATCCTTTTGTGCGGGCGTCAAGACTGCGGTTGAAAGCAATAGTCCAACGAGAATCAGTGCGAATAAAATACGAAGCAAAGACATACGAGAAACCCTCCTGACTTTCTACGATGCGCGTTGCGCGATTAAGTTTCCTACTATCAGCACATAGTAACGCTTCGATCGACTTCTGAGGCAATGCGCCACAAATTTCTCCTTGACTTCGATAGTCAGGAGTAATACATTGCGCCCGCTTCGCACACTACCTGTTCGACCTTTTGATCGTGACTCTCCCCCGAGTCGCAAGATCAACGAACAGGATCCACTCACACGGGTCGTTGCCTTACTGGCTGTTTAAGTAAGTCGGCGTGTGCGTAGTTTCACACCGCGCCAAGTCAATAAGTTCCGCGATCCTCATATTCGAGGGGTTTCTCTATCAACTTTACCTGGCCGCCCATATAGGAGCGCCCGGTAAACCTTATCAAGCAACAAGCGGATGTTGAGTCGTTCGTGGGCGACGAAGTATCTGCCGAAGACTAAACCCACACAACGGAGCAAAACGGCGCGCGGCAACACCAACGCGTGCCTTCAAGAGGAGGACTTTCCCGATGGCGTATATCTCCAAACGGAATAGACGAAAAGAAAAGGAAAAGCAGACGGCAGCAAATAATCGCGCCGAGCTGATCGCGGCCGGATTTAAACGCCGCGACCTGCTCAAAATGGGATTGCTTACGAGTGCCGGCATGCTGATCCCGAAAAAAGGTTTAAGTGCACACCCGCTAAACACAAGGGGTTCATTTGACGACGACGAACCCAATAGCCCCAACACAACCCCCTTCACGGAACTGATGCCCCGACTTCCTGTGTTGCAACCAGTACCCCTTAGCTCGCTGAATCCAGCGCCAACTGCGGCGCCGCAGCCCGACTTCGGCGAAGCGCGCACTGTCGCGCACCAGGCTTTCGCGCAGTTCCCGCCCCAACGATATTACGAGATGTCGGAACATCAGGCGCTTGTGAGCATGCACAACGAGCTGCCGCTTCAATCGGTATGGACTTTCAATGGCTTTACGCCAGGTCCGCTGATCAAGGAGCGATATGGAAACCTCGGCAACCCCGGCGCCGGTTCAGTGTTGCTGCGACTCCGCAACAACCTTCCGGCAAACAACGGCGGCTTCGGTCTGCCATCCGTCACTACGCACTTACACAACGGCCACACTCCGCTCGAGAGCGACGGTTTCCCCTGCTTCTTCATGGAAAGAGGCCAGTTCTACGATCACCATTACCCGAACGTCTATGCCGGCATCAACTCGACTCATCCCGGCACTGGCGATATCAAAGAAGCGATGGCCACGCTTTGGTATCACGACCACCGTATCGATCACACCGCCGAGAACACCTACAAAGGTCTCGCCGGCACGTACATTCTCTTCAATGAGTTCGATACTGGTGATGAAACCACTGGTTTCCGTCTGCCAAGCTTTGGCGACGGACAGAACCCGCTTACCAGCTTCGATATTTATATGGTGTTCAACGACAAGGTCTTCGATAACGTGACGGGCCTGTTGAAGTTCGACCTCTTCAACACCGACGGGATCCTCGGCGATAAATTCCTGGTCAACGGCAAGATCAACCCCGTGTTACACGTCAGCCCGCGGCGGTATCGCTTCCGCTGGCTGAACACCGGACCCTCGCGCTTCTACCAGATGTTTGTGCTCGGGCCGAACAACTCGACCAAGTCCTTCTGGCAAATTTCGACGGACGGCAACCTCCTGGAAAGACCGGTCCAGGTAAACAGCTCGCGCTTCTCGGTGGCCGAACGCGTCGACGTCATCGTCGATTTCACCAACGATGCCGGCAAGACGTTCTTCCTCGAAAATCGTCTGGAGCAGGAAGACGGACGCGGTCCGACGGGCGACGTACTCGGCGCCGGTCAGGGAGACAAGATTCTCAAGATCGTCGTTGACGGTCCGGCCGTACCGGATCAGAGCGTCAATCCGGCGAACATTCCGGCGGGCACCTATTTCTACGGTTTCCCGAACACAAACGATGCGCCGCGTATCACTCGCACCTTCCGGTTCGAGCGTGGCAACGGTCAATGGCAGGTCAACGGCCAGCTTGTCGGCGGTTGCAACCAGCCCCCACGGTTCAGGATTAAACGAAACACCGTAGAGAAATGGATCTTCCAGAACAACTCGGGCGGATGGCAACATCCGATCCACATGCACTTCGAAGAGTTCCAGACCCTTTCGATCAACGGTAATCCTCCGGCAGGCACGGGACTGATTACCAGAGGCCGTAAAGATGTTTTCAGGTTGGAGCACAACATGGAAGCGAAAGTCTATCTTCGCATCCGCGACTTCGTCGGGAGATTCCCCTTGCACTGTCACAACGTGGTTCACGAAGACCACGCAATGATGGTGCTCGGCGAGATCGACGACGTTGGAGACAACAAGACGCAACCGTAGCCGCTCCGTATGGTGTTCCCGCGCCACGCTGCGTGTGCCGGGAAAACCGTGAACTTCTTAACCTGGAAGAAAGGAATTCTTATGACGGACTTAAAACGCAGAAGTTTGGTAGCGGCGCTGGGTGCGGCCCCAATTGCTGTACCGCTGCTGGCCCAAGCGCAAGGCACCGGGTTGGAATCGAAGTTCAAGCAGATATCGTCGCGGGAAAGAATCCGGCAACGATATTTCCCGAACCTGGTTCTGACCGATCAGAACGGCCGCAAGTTGAAGTTTTACGACGATCTCGTCAAAGACAAGATCGTGATCTTTAACATGTTCTATGCGCAATGCGAGGGCATTTGCACTCCGATCACCAGAAACCTGCTAAGACTGCAAAAGGTGCTTGGAGATCGCGTCGGCAAGGACATCTTCATGTACTCGTTCACGCTCAAGCCGAAAGAGGACACGGTAACCGCGTTGAAACACTATGCCCAGATGCATAAAGTGAAGCCGGGCTGGCTGTTTCTAACCGGATCCGTGGACGACATGGAGACACTGCGCCGCAAACTCGGGTATGTCGATCCCGATCCCGAAGTGGACAAAGATCGATCGAACCACATCGGTGTGATTAAGTATGGCAACGAACCACTCGAAAGATGGGGCGGCTGCCCGGGAATGCAATCGCCGGAATGGATTGCTGAGACGCTGAGTTGGGTCGATTGGCCAAAAGAGAAAGCGCCAAAAGACTCAGCCAAAGCAAAAGCGAAGAATGGAGGTGCCAAATGAATCTTCTCAGTTGGAGAGTTTTCAGCATGGCGTTGTTACTGGTGATTGCCGTCGCGATGCCGACTATAGTGAAGGCTCAGGATGCGCAACCAATGAGTGAGATCCAGCTCGGATCGACGACAACATTCAGCGGTGGCGGCGCCACGCAAAGCGCGGCTGGCTCCACTACCAGTCTGGAGGGTGGCGATTTCAGCGGCGGTGAAACGGTTTCCGCTACCGGCACAGCCGGACCGGAAGCCGCCGCTTTTGACGGCACCTACGTCTGGGTGGCAACGCAATTCAGCGATTCGATTACCAGAATCAGAGTGAAAGACGGAGTCGTCTCCGGATCTTTCGTCGTCGGCAAACGGCCGGTGGCGCTGCTCTACGCAGCCTCATACCTGTGGGTGGCGAATCTGCTGAGCAATAACGTAGTGAAGATTGCTCCTTCTACAGGAGCGATCGTAGCGACTTACGCAACCGGAGTGGGTCCCGGAGGTCTTGCCTTCGACGGCACGAACATCTGGGTCGCAAACCGCAACAGCAACACGGTAACGAAACTCAGAGCAAGCTCGGGTGCCAATCTCGGCACGTTTGCGGTCGGCAAGCGACCGATCGGGGTGGCATTCGCGGCCAATAGCATCTGGGTCACGAACAACTTCAGCAACACTGTTACCCGCCTGAGCTTGTCCGGCGCCGTTCTCGGTAGCTACGCAGTGGGCCGCGGCCCCTTCGGCATTACGGGCCAGGGCGAGAACATCTGGGTCACGAACTATTTCGGCCAGAGCTTAACCAAACTACGGGCCGCCGACGGTGTGAACCTCGGCACCTTCAAGGTTGGCGATGGCGCAGCCGGAATACTGTTCGACGGCAATAGTTTGTGGGTGGTGAACAATGGTGACAGCACCGTTGTGAGAGTGAGTCCAGCAAACGGCTCAATCGTCAGCACTTACGCAACCGGGAAGGGACCTTTTTCTGTTGCCTATGACGGAACGAAGATCTATGTTCCGAACTTCGGCAGCAACTCTGTCTCGACGACTACCGCAAACTAGCGCGCCGTCGAAGAAACAATCAAACCTGGACCATCGTTGAAACGAGGTCCATCAAGTGAAACGGCAAGCCTAACCGCTTGCCGTTTTGCTTTGGCAAAACTACGTCGCGAGGCTTTACAAGAGAGGGCTAAAGGGGGTGAAGATGTCTCGCGCAAGGGCGCAAAGGCCTAAAGGCGCAAAGTGTACGTGTTTCTAACTGCTTTCTTTTGCGTCTTTGCGCGAGAAATATTCTTCCCATAGCGTCCGTACACCCAACTTGGCTTGAGAACGTAAACTCAACTTGCAAAGTAGTCACAAATTTGTGTCTCGGTTGACAGAGTTTTGTGGCTTGTAGTATTAAGTCGCGCACCTTCAAAGTCGACTCCTCCCAAGTTGTCAAAAAGAAGAAGGTCTTTCGCATTCCGGTTCGGTCCGCGATCGTGTAGTAATTCTTTGCCCGACTCAGTTTTGCCACAAGCAAGTCTGCCCAGAAAAACCTGATACCTCACCGGAGCTCAATGAAACGAGCGTGCGTGTCGTGTGAGGTCCGTCTTACCCGATGTTGAAGATAAGCCGTACCGTCTGTACATAACCAGGATGAGTGATTTTCGGAAAGCTGCGTGGCCCACACACAAGAATCTGTGTGCCTTCCCAATCCGGAATACCGGCTTCGCGTTGGATATCAAAACACATCTCCCCAGGTGTTAACCTTGGATAAAAGAGTAGAAAAAATCATCGAAATGATGCGCGAGGACGTTCGTGGCGAACTCTCTCTCAGCGAATTCGCGCAATCCGTAAACCTCTCAATCTGGCGGCTGTGCCACATCTTTAAATCTGACGTCGGCATGCCGCCCATGAGATTCCTGAGACTGCTGCGCATGGAACGGGCCAAGGATCTTCTCGAGTCGAGTTTTCTCAGCGTGAAGGAGATCGCGTACCGCGTCGGTCTAAACGACGAGAGTCACTTTGTACGCGACTTCAAGGCGACTTACGGCTCTTCACCCGCCTGCTACCGGACGCAGTTCAGAAACAATGCCGGGGCCTCGCACATCGGAGAATCGCACAAAGGCGACGCCAATGGCCCACACCATGTCGACTCACATAACGGCGATACACGTAGCGGCGACCCGCGCGTCGGCAACCAGCCGCAGTTGGGCCAACAACTGGTCCGCCTGGCGAAGCAGTCGATACTACCAACGATTCACCTTTTCGTTTGCGTGGTATCAACCATGTGAGACGTCAGTAATTTTACGAGGCAATCCGCAAGGAATTTTGCACAGAGCAAAATCGGCTAATGAACAACAAGATGCGCCAAGCAAGAAGACTTGTTGAATGAAAATCCAAACGGTAATCTGCTGGGCGATTCAGCACAACGCACAAGTGATGTTTCACCGTCAGTTACTTTCGCAACCAAACTAACTAGTTACTCAACTGTTTCAGCAAAGCCCTCGCCTTACAAACTGATTGTCTTTGCCGAAGAAGTTGGACCATGGACTGGGAGCTTAGGGTCCCCGGTCATAACTTAAAGAAGCAAAGACCTTTTAGATTGAGGCCACACCGAACGGCTGAAAGGAGATTCTATGCCTAAAAACGAGGCAAACGACCGGCCGGAAATCGAAGAGAAAACTGAAGGCACAATCAGTAGAAGAAGTGTGCTTAAGATAGGAGCAGCTGCCGGGGCCGCTGGTGTTTTGGCCCCGAGCGTGTTGAATCCCAGCGAAGCACTTGGCTTTCAGACAGTCGCAGAGCCGGTAATTTGCGCACAACCATCCGGGCCAAGTCCGCCACACCATCCTTTTGTGGATGAGTTTACCGCTCCGTTCCCTGCGGATGATCATCCGCTAAGTCCGGCGCCAACAGAATTCGCCAACATCGCAGCAGGTGAAGCCGCGCGCGCCCCGCACCAACGTTGGGCAGAGTTTGCGCCAGCCCACTTTACCTATGAATTGATTGCCAGGGCCGGCCTCCATCAGTTCCACTCCGACTTTGGACTAACCTACGTCTGGGGTTTCAACGGTCTATATCCGGCCCCGACATGCCTGAACAAGTACGGCAAGTCTACGGTCGTCCGGTTCAGAAACAACTTGCCCACGACCACGACGACGTTTGGCAGGAACGAGATCACGGTCCACCTGCACAACGGGCACCATGGTTCAGAGAGCGACGGTTTCGCGGGTGATTTCTTCGGAACCGGGTTCTGGAAAGATAATTTCTATCCAGTTATCTACGCCGGACTCGACGCCTTTGGCGGGAACGGCGATCAGAGAGAAGCACAGCGCAGCCAGTGGTTCCATGACCACCGCGCAGAGTTCACGCTCAACAGTAACGTGTTGGGACTGAACGGAATGTTCTTCATCTACGATAATATCGATCCGGGCCATGAGCACCCGAGCGCGGGATCGCTGCAACTGCCGGGATACTACGGCGTCACCGACTTTCCGGTGATCCTTGTCGACCACAGATTCTGTCCGACCTCCGGTGGTCGCACGGAAATGGTCAATGCGGCCGGCGGCGACAAGTTCATCGTCAACGGAAAGATTCAGCCGAAGTTGACCGTGAGGCGCCGCAAATATCGGTTCCGATTCCTCAATACCGGACCGACGCAAACTTACGACATCACCCTCATCAAGCCCGATGGATCAGTCGGAACGATGGTCGTCGTTGCCACCGACGGCAACTTACTCGAACATCCGCTTCCAATTGACGCGGGCGCGAATGCGGGCAACAGCAACAGCACGACGGCCCCGATCGTTCCGGGCGGACTCCGAGTGAGCGTCGCCGAGCGCTACGATGTCGTCATCGATTTCGCTGAGTTCCCGGCCGGCTCCAAGCTCTACCTCAAAGAGAATAGGACCATGTTCGTCGGTAACCCGTCTCCGGACCCGCTGCCGCCTGGATTGAACATCGGCAACGTGCTGCTGCAGTTCAACGTGGTGAACAGAGAAGCGTGGTTCCCGAAAGACACTCCGCCGATCCCGTCAACGCTTACCACCTATCCGCCGTTAACGCCGACTGACAACACTTTCGAGTGGCAGTTCGTCCGCGACCCGGCATGTCCTGCCGGCACTACGCCAGTGCCGCCGCGCCTGTTCCGAGTCAGGAGACCTGGCGACGGACCATTGGGATGTGTGTTCGATGCGGAACACCCCGCCCACTGCATCCTTAAGGGCACCACTGAAGAGTGGCTCATCAACAATAACGTTGGTGGCTCCGCCTGGACACACCCTGTCCACATTCACTTTGAAGAGTTTCGCATTTTGAAACGATTCATGAACGGCGTGGAGGTGCCCGTACCCCCGCTCATGTCCGGAAGAAAAGACGTGACGCGCGTCGAGGCAGGCGAAGGCTCATTGATCAAGATGCAATTCCGTGACTATGTCGGCAGGTATCTAATCCACTGCCACAACATGGCCCACGAAGATGCATTCATGATGGTGCGCTGGGATATTACCGACGACCTCGAAGCTTGCAACTCGATTCTGCAAGTTTGCGACGACGTTCAACAGTGCGTTCCCAACCCATAAGGAGGTGCCGTAATGGAAAGAAGAAAGCTGTTAAGCAGAATATTTGAACCGCATCCGGCATCACCTGGTGTTTCGCGGTACACGAACGCCGTGCTCCGGACGCAAGACAACAAGGAAGTCAGGTTCTATGACGACATGATCAGAGGCAAACAAGCCATGATCAATTTCATGTACGCTGATTGTCAGGGCGCTTGCTCCTTGACGACTCAGAAAATGAAACGGATCTACGGTCAGCTGAAAGATCGAATGGGCAAGGACCTCTTCTTTTACTCAATCAGCATCAAGCCCGAGGACGACACGCCGGCTGCGCTGAAACACTATGCGCAGATGCACAAAGCGGATGTTCCTGGATGGTATTTCCTGACCGGAGATCCCGTCGACATCGAAACCATCCGCTTCAGGCTCTTCGGCATGAGCCACCCGGGTTTCGACCTTGACGATTCGATGCACGCAGGCATGCTGCGCATCCTCAACGACAATCGAAACTCCTGGGGAATGGCCCAGGCGTTCGCCTCCGACAAGCACATCCTGAAACGGATCTCGTGGCACGATCCGCAGAAGTCATACGCGGAAAGAGTCATCGAAAACCGTGCTCTTCAAGTCGCGATCATGAAGGACGTGAAGAAGTACGGCTACCGCCGGGACGTCTAAGTTAGCGGCAACGGCCGCCGGCATCGATCCGGCAGCCGGGTTCCAAACCGGGAATAGAGGTCGCTCACGCGGCTTCTATTCCTGGTGCAACTCAAATCGGCGCGTAGTGCTGAATCCACACGGGCCATCGAGGTAAAAGCAGATGAAACTAACAGCCAAAATCTCGCTATTGGCTCTCTTGGTTCTGGGCTCAATCCTTCCGGGTATTGCCCAGGAACCGAAGAAGTGTCAGTTCAATATCGTCGGCACCTGGAAAGCGCAAATCTCGCCCACCGAAACGCGTCTCTACACTTTTGACGCCAACGGCGTGGTAAAGGTGCTTAACGCCACCGGTACCGACACACCGACCGAGATCGCCACCGCAAAGTATGAGCTGCTGGAGGATCCGAAAGCTCCGGAAGAGATCTCTTTCACTGCCACCGGCAAGAACCGCATTTTCGGCCGGACTAAAACTGCCATGAAGGTGGTCAGTTTTAACGACTCATCCATAACTTGCCAGATTCCTGGCGTTGGAGAAACCAGATGGACCAGAGTCGATGCGGATCGTTACTTCATAGTTTTAGTCGCACGGCAGGAAGAGTTCTACGACCATAGTGGCTCCGCGTTTCCGCTCCTGGTCAAAATCGCTGGAGGCGTTCCCAAAATCGATGCTGCCGGACTTTACTCCGATAAAGGGGTAGCCGCTTTTGGCGCCGTTCCCGCGAATACTTACAAAGACTATCTGAGAGAAGCGCGCAGCGATTCGGAAGTAATACTGCGGCTTGAAATCAACTCGTCACAGTATGAAAGAGCATTGAAGGTCGTACAGGAATGGGAGCGACGCGCTCGCGAACATAAACTCCTGTACACGATCGACAATGCACTTAGTGCACCTCTTCCGCTCAATAACATCCTTCTCGTTAAGGCTGTTACTGAGACGCTGAACCTTTGCCAGGACGATGTCGATCTTTACAAGCTCGACTACGCTCATCCCGGCGATTGGATCACTGATAAGTACGGTCCCGAATTCGTTCCGTTCATGTACTTCAAGGAACTGCGACGACGGAATGAGGCGAGACACATCGAAGACAAGAAGTTTCAGGAACTGGTGCCGTTGGCCAACGTGGCTATCCGGTAGCTCTTGATAAAGGTTCAACCGGGGGAAACAGTTTATGAAAAAGATTTGTTTATTGATTGTCTCAGCAACGTTCATCGCGTTCGGTTGCACGCAGTTAGTGGCGGCCCAAACTCCTGATGATAAGGGAGCTCAGCCGCGCAAACGCAGCGGTATTTTCACGATGTACGCGCTCGATCCTTTGTCCCGCACGTTCTGTTTTAACGACGGGAAAGAGGGGATGGCAATTGCGAACAACCAGTTTGGAAACCGTTGCAGTGATCTGAGCTATAGCCTGGCAGGTAACGGTGTTTTCGTTGCGGGTATTGAGGTCAACAGAGTGGCAGCTATTGTCGATCTCGGCACCAGCAACCAGCTTCGCGAGCGATACGGCTTCGAAGATGCGGATAATGGTGGCGTAGGTTTCGCCTCGTTGCGTCTCGAAGGGAACAAAATCACGATCCTTCAGGAAGATAACACCACGCCAGTATGGCAAGCGCTGAAGGAGAGTCCGCAACTTTTCACCGACGTCAAGGCGTCCGCTAATGCGCCGATTAAGTTGGGCCACATCTACCTCGTGCGTATTGCAGACACCAAAGACAAGAATTTCCAACACATCGTCAAACTGATGGTGATCTCTTATCGTCCCGAGGAATCGGTAACGCTGCGATGGGAGTTGATGTCGAAGTAACGGCGCCAACCCCGCGATGCGTGCCAAGCTATTAATCTCTAATGCTTCCCGAACACGGAAGCGAGTTTTCACGAAATTCCAACCTGAAGGAGAACAGGTATGCCACAAGAATTAACGAGTCAAGAACTAACTGCGGGCGGCAACGGCGGCGGCGGCAATACCACAACTGGTTTTGCAACCGGCACAGTTTGCCAGGCCAGTGGAACCTACCGCTCGAGCACCAAGTACATGGACATCGTTGCCGTCTTCGCGAAGGGCGACATCTTTACGGCGGGCAGCGATGGAAGAAAGACGACCTGGTTTGCTCTGGCTCCGAGTCTCTCTACCAACAAAGACGGCTCGTTCACGTCAGTCAAGGTCGAGGCGGGCGCGGTATAAAGAGACGTCCAACACCGTTAGTGCGGACGTTACTCTTTCAAACGACTCCTCCTGCTCGCGTTGAAAAGCCGTGAGCAGGAAGAGTCTGATGACTTTCAGGGGACAGAACGATGACTTTCACACGGCCCCTCCTGATCGCAATGCTCGTCGCTGCTGGTTTCCTTTTCACCGGTCAGGGTTTGTACAATGCTCCGGCCGCAAAGGCTTACCAGGACTCGAAGTCGGGCACCACGACCGGTTTTCCCACCGGGACGGTTTGCAAGAAGAGTGGTACCTACCGGGCGAGCAATAAGTATCTTGAAAACATCATTGTGGTCGCTGAAGGCGAGATCTTTCCTCCCTTCTCCGACGGCACTAAGACCATCTGGTACCCGCGCAGTTCGAGTACGAAGAACCAGTAACCCGTGTTGGCAGACACGGAGATTTCGAACAAGGGTCACAATGAAATCTTTACGAATTTTAATCGCGCCGGCGCTCGCATTTTCTTTGCTTCCGGCTGCTGCAAGCCTGTATGCTATGCCCGTCCACGCACACCAGGACGCGCAAGAAACCGAGCCTGAAAAACCCGCCCAGTTTCACTACGTTTGTCCCATGCACGAGGACGTAACCTCGAAGAAGCCGGGAAAGTGTCGAAAGTGCAAAATGAAGCTGGTGAAAAAGAAAGTTAAGGAGTCTGTAGAGAAACCAGCCGATCAATGAGCTTGCGTTCGCAAAGATACCGTTTCCATTCGCTTGCGATTCGGTTCGTGAGCCGGTGTCTTGCGCTGTTCATTCTAAGCTCCTTTGCGGCCACGATACTTCCGATCGCCAGCGCTGCGGCGGATCACTCGTCGATGCCCTGCTGTGCCGGCAAATCGCCGGAACATTGCGATTCCGGACTGAGCGCGCCGAAGCCCCGGCCAGTGATAACCGAGCCCATGTGCGGCTTGGACCACGCGTCTTTACTTACGGCTGAAACAACCTCACAGAATGCTGATGCTCAATCGAACTCCTCACTGTCAACTGCTGAATCAGTAAGCCAGCCATGTCGAATGGATTGCGGCACCTGCGCTCCGGCTACATCGCGCCATAAACGCGAGAAGGGCCTTATCCACTCGAGAACCACACAAACGTCACCAACAATCAGTGCCGCCCGCTACGACAGTTGGGCGAGCGTGTTTTCATCGAACGAAACCTGGAACCGGACTGCTCCGCGAGGTCCACCTGCCTCCTTCCTGTCCTTTTAGTCAAGACTAAAGCTCCACGTAAGGACTCGTAAGGAGAAGGTTCGATGAACATACGTGTCTATGTGTGTTTTGCATTTCTATTTTTGTACGCGGGTCTCGCTTTGGGCCAGCAGAACGTTACGTCGGCCACACTGACAGGCAGTATCCACGACGCAAGCGGCGCGGTTGTGAATGCCGCGAATGTCAGCGTGCGAAATATCGAGACCAACCAGCAAACCACCACCACCAGCGATGACGAAGGCCGGTATCGATTCCCTTACCTGCGGACCGGAGTTTACGAGCTGACAGTAGACGCGACGGGTTTCGCGAGCTTCACGCGACAGTTAACGCTGCTCGTGGGTCAGTCGGTTGACGTGCCGGTGCGGCTCGAAATCGCGGGACTCTCCGAGCATGTGAACATCGGCGCGGGCGACTTGCTGATCGAAACTGTCCGCACGCAACTCACGGAAACGATCCGTCCGCGCGACATCAACGAGTTGCCGCTGAACGGGCGCAATTATCTTGATCTCGCGCTTCTGGTTCCCGGCGTCGCGCCGACAAACACCGGCAGCAACCAGCGGTTCGCCGAGACTTCAGCCGTTCCCGGACAAGGCATCTCCATCGCGGGCCAACGTAACCTGCACAACAGTTTCGTCGTAGACGGTGTGTCGGCCAATGACGATGCTGCAGATCTAACCGGCACCTACTACAGCGAAGAGGTCATTAACCAGTTTCAGGTTGTGACTTCGGGCGGAATCGCGGAGTTTGGCCGAGCTTCGGGAGGCGTCGTCAACATTCTTACGCGTTCGGGCGCCAACGACTTTCGGGGCAACTTCTACGGTTTTGCGCGCAACCAGCGCTTCGACGCACGCAATCCGCTCGCGCCGACGAAGGACCTCTTGACGCAGGCACAGTATGGGGCGACGTTTAGTGGTCCAATCCGGCGCGACAAATCTTTCTTCTTCACCAACTTCGAACAGATGCGGCGAAACTATTCGGCTGTCTTAACGATCGCGCCGAGCGCAGTGACGATGATCAACGACCGTTTGCGTGCAGTCAATTATCCCGGTCCTCTAATTAGCGCTGGAGTGGTGCCGGCGAGTTTCGATACGACCAATTTCTTCGCGCGTATCGATCACCGGATTAATAACCGCAACGACTTCAGCGCACGTTACAGCCTCTATCACATCAACGCCGTCAATTCGCGCAACGTTGGCGGACTGAATGCGGTGAGCCGCGGTTCTGGTCTGAACGATACCGACCAAACGCTCCAGGTGAGCAACGTAACCACGTTCAGCAGCCGCACATTGAACGAAGCCCGCTTCCAATTCACGAACAGCCGGCTCGACGCACCGGTGAACGACACGGCAGGCCCTGCGGTCGGGATCGCGGGTGTCGCAAACTTCGGCACGGCAACCTTCTCGCCGCTCGCACGCGATATCAATCTCTTCGAAGCAGTCGATAATGTTTCAACGCAGCGCGGCGACCACTCGTTGAAAGCCGGCGGCAGTTTTCTTTACAACCGCGTGAACATTCTTTTCCCGGGGGCGGTCCAGGGCGTTTACAACTTCAGTTCACTCAACAACTTCCTGACCGGAAACTACCTTTTCTATCAACAGGCTTTTGGGGTCGCCGAACAGTTGCAGTCGAATCCGAACTTCGGCCTGTTCGTGCAGGACGAGTGGCGACTTCGACCTGACTTCACGATCAACGCCGGTCTGAGATACGACGCACAGTTTCTGCCGGATCCGATTGAGACCGACGCAAACAACTTCTCACCAAGACTCGGGATCGTCTATGCACCGGGCGATCGAAAGACAGTCGTCCGTGCGAGTTATGGTCTCTACTACGATCGGATTCCGCTGCGAGCCACGTCCAATGCATTGCAACGCGATGGGTCGAAGTTCATCGTGGCCCAACTGTCGCCGTCCCAACCCGGCGCACCCGTTTTTCCGAACGTGCTGGCCGTCCAACCGGCAACGCTGCCCACGCGGCCAAACATCACGCGCATCGATCCAAACATCGAGGCGAGTTACAGCCAGCAGGCAAACCTGCAAGTCGAACGTGAACTGCCGGCCAATACGATCGTTTCAGTTGGTTACCTGCACCTCCGCGCGCGTCACCTCATCCTCTCACGAAATGTAAACGTGCCGACTGTTCCAGCATCCGCAGGTATTCCGAATCTCGGGCGACCTGACCCGAATTGGGGAAACATCTCGCGCTTCGAGAGCTCCGGAGATTCCTGGTACAACGGCATGGTCGTTTCGGTGAACCAGCGCGCGGCTCGCTGGGCCAGTCTCCGTGTTTCGTACACTCTTTCAAAGACGATCGACGACGCGGGCAACTTCTTCTTCTCAACCGTTCAGGACAACTTCAACATTCGCGACGATCGTGGACTCTCAGACAATGATCAGCGCCATCGTCTCGTCGTCAGCGGCTCGCTCGAGACGCCCGAACATCAAAAACCACGCGGTCTGGAACGGATGCTTTCCGGATTTCAGTTGGGCTACATCTTCACGTACGCATCGGCGCCGCCGTTCAACGTCCTCGTCGGAAGCGATCGCAATCTCGACACCAACAACAACGATCGGCCGCTCGGCGTGGGCCGGAATACCGGACATGGGTTTGATTTTGCCTCGCTCGATCTGCGTGTGAGCCGGCGCTTCAGGCTTACGGAACGCATCGATTTGCAATTGCTCGCCGAAGGGTTCAACGTCTTGAATCGAGCGAATCTTGGCATCCCCAACAACACCTTCGGCTCCGGCACGACGCCGCTGCCGACCTTTGGACAACCGACTTCGGCGTTTGACCCGCGACAGTTTCAGTTTGGAATGAGGGTGAGTTTCTGAAAGATGGTGTGGAATAACAAAACGAGCCTTGCGATTCTTTGCTTAGTCTTCTGTGCGTTCTTTTGCGCGTGTCAACGCTCGACGGCGACCGTTCCGACTGCGCCTGTGTTGACCTCTCCGCTTGTGCTGGTCTCTGCCGAAGGCGTAGACGCAGCCGAACCGGCGACGGGAGTCGCTCCGGATGGAAGTTTTTACGTCGCGTGGGTGAATCACGAACCGAACAATCGTGCTGACGTGATGATTGGCCGTTACGACCCGGGGAAAACGCCGGCCGCGCACGTCCGCGTCAATCCACAACCGGGCACTGCGACTGCCTGGCGCGGCGATCAACCCAGTATCGCTGTCGGAAAAAACGGAACTGTCTACGTGGTATGGACCGCGCGTGTTGAGTCGAACGGCAGGAAAGGAACTGATCTTTACCTTTCGGTTTCGTCTGACATGGGCCAGACCTTCGGCACGCCGGTCAAGATCAACGACGACAAGGTTCCCGCGGCGCACGGTATGCACTCGTTGGGTGTTGCAGATGATGGCCGCATCTACGTGGGCTGGCTCGACGAGCGAAACGTTGCGGCGCCGAAGCCCTCTACGAAGGCTGATGGGCACCACATGGAAAGCAATCGCGAGCTGTTCATCGCCGACTCATCGGATGGCGGCCGCACGTTCTCCCGCAATCGCAAGATAGCTTCCGACGCGTGTCCGTGCTGCAAAACGGCGCTCGCTATTGGGCCGGACGGTACGGTCTACGTGGGTTGGCGACACGTTCTGCCGGGAAACTTTCGTCACATCGCAATCACCAGCTCTTTAGACTCCGGCGTCACTTTCTCGAAACCGGTGATCGTGAGTGACGACAAGTGGGTGCTCCATGGCTGCCCCGTTTCTGGTCCCTCTCTTTCGGTCGCTGATAACGGAACGCTGAAAGTGCTATGGTATGCGGCCGGCGAAGCGAATGCGACGGGGGTATATTTCGCGGAGTCGAACGACAAAGGCCGAAGTTTTTCACAACGACAACTGGTAGCCCAGGAAGGCATTCGTGGCACGCCGGTCTTGACGGCGGGTAATAAAGGAGACGTCGCTGTTTGGGAGATGACCGGAAACAACGGTGCTGAAACCAAATTCCGCGCGGTGGGAGCGAATGGCGCGGCGGTCAGCATCGGATCGAACGTCGAATTACCGGCCGCGGCATTTAGTAAAGATGGATTGTTTGTAGCTTACGTTTCGAAAATAAATGACAAGCGAAGCGTATGGCTGATAAAAGCTGACCACAAATGAAACAGAATCTTCTACGGCTGTCACCGTGCCTGGTTCTTATGTTGTCAATCGGGTGCGGCGGTGATGGTAATCATTCGAATAACGTCTCAAGTCCGTCAGCTTCGCCATCGGGATCCGTGAGTGGGCCGGCTGCCGCGGTTGCGACACGGAACTACGCCGGTGTTGGGACTGTAAAAGCGCTTGATCCGACGGCGCCTTCGATCGAAATCGATCACGGAGACATCGAGGGACTGATGCCGGCGATGCAGATGGAGTTCGAGGTCTCTGATGCCGCGTTATTGAATGGAATTCAAGTGAACGATCAAATCGACTTCACGATCGAAGATCGTACGGGAATTATGAGAGTCACGGCGATCAAGAAGAAGTGAACCAAGCCAGGCCACAAAAAGGCACAAAAAAGCACAAGAGGAAAGCTTTAGCTCATACGGTATGGACAGTTAGCTCATACCGTGTGAACGGTTACTGATAGCGCGTGAACGGTTAGCTCACACCGAGTGAACCGGCCATATCAGCCCACTGTCTTGTGTTTTTTGTGCCTTTTTGCGACTAAGCTCTACGCTTTTTGCAACGCAGCCAGCGCAGCCAGTACTTCCTCACTATGCGCCTGTACTTTCACCTTTTCAAAAACTTTGGCGATCTTGCCGTTCGGATCGATGATGAAAGTGTTTCGGGCGGAGAGTTTGTTGCCCTGATACTCCATCACTGAACCATACTGCGTCGAAATCTTTGCCTCAGTGTCCGCGAGCAGTTTGAAGTTCAGTCCTTCTTTCGCGCAGAACTCCTTGTGCGACTCCGCGCTGTCGACGCTCACACCGAGAATCACCGCATTGGCAGCTTCATATTTCGCGAGGTCGCGCTGGAAGTTGCGCGCTTCGATCGTGCATCCCTGCGTGAAGTCTTTCGGGTAGAAATAAAGCACGACCCACTTTCCCTTGAAATCAGCCAGGCTAACCTGCTTGCCTTCGTTGTTGGTCAATGTGAACGCCGGGGCATTCGATCCGACAGCCGGCAGTTCACTCACTGCACTGACGGGGCTGCAGGCGAGAACCGCAACCATCGCAAACATCAGAAGAAACGCGTATTTACCCATTCTCAGTACTCCCCTCCCGTTGATAATGCTTCCATTCAAGTTTTCTTAGTTCCCCATAGATCCAAACGTCTCGTTTATGCGATCGCGAATCTGAGGCGCGGTCAAACCGTCCTTTTCGAGTTTGTGAGCGAGCAGCGCTTCGTTCACACAAACCGCGCAATGCGCCGCGTGATCGTCTTCGAAACAACTGTAAAGACTCTTGTGGCCCATACCGCGATCGCAGTAGCAGTAGCACGGCATCTGCGCGAGCGTTACCGGGATCTCGCGGGCTACGCGATACGCGTCGCGAGTCAGGCCGGTAAACTTTTCAGGAGCAAGCGTTGGACCAAGACTCGCGCGATTCGGAGCCGTTTCGAAATAAGCAGGAACGGCGACTTTGGGTTGCGTTGTCGCCGGCGTTTCCGATCGATGGGCAGAAGTGTGAGAGTCGTTGTGGTGCACGTCCACTACGCCCGCCTGTTCCCTTGCTCTCTGCTGGTTAACGACGAGAACCGCTGCAATGAGCAACACGATAACGCCGCCAATCAATACCCAGGTTTTCGTCATTACAAATCTCCTAAAAAACTCAGTGTGTCCCGTGCATTCCGCTCATCGTCATCTTTTGCGGACGCAATCTTATGAAAAATTTCCAGGACACCGGATTTGTACCATAAATGGAATCGAGAATCGACGGCTTGGAATAGAACGTGAGGTCGCTCCCGACGGCAAGCGAATGTTTCTCCGTATTCCAGATCTCACGAGAGCCGCCAAACGTATACGCGCCGATGCGAAACGACGGGTGATGGTCGGTGATGCCCAGCTGCGCCCGGTCGTCATCGCGCAGAAGCTGATTCTTGTCGGCGAGTTCCAGCCGTGTGTAGATGTAGTTCCGGTCCAGAAAGTTGACTGTCGATTCGGCGACGTAACCGTTAAGGTTGAAGATCTCGTCTCCGTGACCTTCGTGGTTTCGTCCCCAGATCAAACTCGACGCCCAGTTACCTCTTTCGAACCTGCGGTTGTAACTGATCGATGCCGTCGTACGGCGAACGTCGCCGGGTTCCAAGGCCTCAGGTTCGCGCAGGAAACCGTGACTCACCTGCATGGACCAGTTGTCGTTTGGCGCAAACCAAAGACGCGCCGACCGCGACGTCCATGGGTTTGCCTCAAAGTTGTAGCGGTTCTCGCCGGGCTCACGACCGTTGAAGATCGAACCTTCGAGTTTGAACCAGCGATACGTGAATCCGGTCGTGACCACGCCAAAACTGATGTGCGTCGAGTCCTGTAAGTGATGCGACAGCGGCGCCGACGTGTTTTCCGAAGCTGAGGTGCGGTGCATGAACGCCGTCGGGCCCAAAGCGGGTTCACCGGGATAGCCGCCGTAAACGAACCAGGTGCCACGCTCGCCGAGGGGGACCGTGTACGTGGCGCTGAGTTCCATGAACAGATCGTGCGGATGCTGGCGATCGATGAGCAGTTCGCCTTTGTACGTTTCGCCTGTTTGAAACAGCAGTGGCGAGCCGCCCGGCGGAAACGTAAAGGGCTCGAAACTGAACATGCCGCGCAGTTCGAGAGTCCCCTTACCGACGCGGCGCAAGGCCGACGGCATAAACCAATTGGCGGATTCAAACTTCGTCACGCCGCGTGGACCACCCTGCGCGTTTACGCCGGCGACGAAGTTGTAATGAAACATCAGCAGCCAGTCGTCGGACTGCTTGTGCAGCATGGACATCGCGCTCGAAGCCGGCTGCCATGAAGTGCCGGAACCCATCCGGCCCATCGGCATCAGGTTGCCGTGACTGTCGCCGACTCGCACGAACATCTCGTCGTCTTCCATGACGAGCAGACCGTGGTCCATTCCGGCGTGCATCGATTCTTCATCCGGACTCGGCGCTGGAGTAGCGGAGGTGTTCGGCGACGGTGCAGGTTTAGCCGTCGCCGGTTTCGCAGGTGCCGGTTT
>CBFGMX010000094.1:0-20502 GCA_965649955.1 uncultured bacterium | reverse complement strand
AAGCACAAAGCAGTCGCTTATGAAAAACATGACCTGGCGCGGGGTGATGCCCGCGATCACCACACCTTTCGACGAACATCTGAAAATCGATCACGCTTTCGTGGCGAAGCATTGCAACTGGCTGGTTGACAACGGTTGCACCGGTATCGTCACGCCGGGATCGCTCGGCGAGAGCGCGACGCTGACGTTTGACGAGAAGCTGGCGCTGTGGTCCACCGTCGTCGAGGCGGTTGGTAATCGCGTGCCGGTGGTGGCGGCGATCGCATCGTTGAGCACTGCTGACGCGGTTGAGTTGTCGAAGCGCGCGGCGGATCTGGGTTGCAGCGGTTTGATGGTCTTGCCGCCGTACGTTTATCAAGGCGATTGGCGCGAGATGAAGGCGCACGTTGAATCCATTTTCCGCGCGACGAAACTATCCTGCATGCTCTACAACAATCCGGTCGCGTACGGCACCGACTTTCGCCCGGAAAACATTCGCGAGCTCACCGCGGAGCACGGGAATTTCGAAGCCGTCAAGGAATCGAGCACCGACGTGCGACGTATTACATGGATTCGGGAGTTGGCCGGCGACAGGCTTGCGATCTTTGTCGGCGTGGACGATGCGATCGTTGAAGGGGTCGCGGTTGGCGCGGTTGGGTGGATCGCCGGTCTCGTGAATGCGTTGCCGAAAGAGTCAGTGGCATTGTTCGACTATGCGATGAGCGGTGACTCCGAGAAGGCAATGAGTCTTTATCACTGGTTTTTGCCGTTGTTGCGCATGGATACGGTGCCGAAGTTTGTGCAACTGATCAAGCTGGTCCAGCAGGAGGTCGGAATGGGAAACTCGCGCGTACGCGCTCCGCGGCTGGAGCTGGTTGGACCAGAGTTGGAAGAAGCTAAAAACGTAATCAGAGAAGCACTGTCCAGGCGTGTTCTATGAGCGAGCTTCTGGGAACTTCGATCATTGGTTTTAGTCGCGGAGCGGTGGGAGGCGACGGCTTTCAGGGCTTCAATCCAGCAACCGGCGAGGATCTGCCTCCTGTCTATCACTCTGCAAGTTTCGATGACGTCGACCATGCCGCGCAGCTCGCGCACGCCGGATTCGCGACTTACTCGCGAACAACCGGCGCGGAACGATCTCGCTTTCTTCGTCGCATCGCCGAGAACATCGAAGGCCTCGGCGACCATCTAATAAATCGGACCAAACAGGAAACCGGTCTGCCGGAGCCGCGTCTGCGGACCGAAACAACCCGCACCTGTAATCAATTGCGTCTCTTTGCGGACCTTGTCGAGGAAGGCTCCTGGGTGGACGCGCGGATCGATCACGGCGATCGCGACCGCAAGCCGTTGCCGAAGCCTGATGTGCGATCGATGTTGCGTCCGCTGGGACCAGTCGTGGTCTTCGGCGCGAGTAATTTTCCGCTCGCGTTTTCAGTGGCGGGAGGCGACACGGCGTCTGCATTGGCTGCGGGAAATCCAGTCATCGTCAAAGCGCATCCGGCCCATCCAGGCACGAGCGAACTGGTCGGTCTGGCGATTTCGAATGCCGTTCGAACGTGTGAACTTCCGGAAGGCGTTTTTTCGTTGCTCTTTGACGCGGGTAATGAGGTTGGAACGGCGTTGGTGCGCCATCATCTGATCAAAGCCGGTGGATTCACGGGATCGCGCGCGGGTGGAAAAGCATTGTTCGACATCGCGTGTTCCCGGCCTGAACCGATCCCATTTTATGCCGAGATGAGCAGCGTCAATCCGGTTGTGATACTGCCCGGCGCGTTGCATGAAAGATCGGATCAGATCGCAAACGGGCTGCACTCGTCAGTGACGTTAGGAGCGGGACAGTTCTGCACCAATCCCGGGTTGATATTCCTCGCGGACAATGAGGATTCAAACGTGTTTGTGAGAAAACTCGGCGAGCTGATGGCAGGCACATCCGAGCAAACGATGCTCACGCGTGCCATTCAAGCCAATTACTCGAGCGGTGTGTCAGCGCGCACGACTCACGCGTCAGTCCAGACTATCTGCGGAGCACACGCGGCGCTCTTTAAAACCGGCGCGGCGGAGTTTATTGCCAATCCGGAACTAGCCGCAGAGCTTTTTGGACCAGCAACACTCGTCATCACTTATACCGGCCGTGATCAACTGTTCGAACTGATCGGTTCTCTGGAAGGACAACTCACTGCCACGATTCACGGCAGCGAAGCCGATCTTCGTGCCTATCAGGGTTTAATTCGTCTGCTTGAAACTAAAGCGGGTCGATTGGTATTCAACGGATTCCCGACCGGCGTGGAAGTTGGTCACGCGATGGTGCATGGTGGTCCATACCCCGCCACTTCTGACGGTCGCTACACTTCCGTCGGCACGCGCGCGATTGTTCGATTCACTCGTCAGGTATGCTTCCAGGATTTTCCCAACGCCGCCCTGCCGGCGGAACTCCAGGACACGAACCCACTCGGCATCTGGCGCATGCTCGATGGTGAGTTCAAGCGAGGCTGAGACGCACCTGATCCGCCACGCGCAACCCGACGTCAAACGCTTCTTCAAACAACGCCACGCCACTCAGTTCCGAGTGCGCGAAGTGAATTGAGCGAAAAGGCTTTGCACCTTCGCGACGCGCCTGTCCCCACATGAATCCCGTTCGTGGTCGAATCATTGCGTGGCCCCAGCGCATCACGTCCACTCTTTCGGTCAATTCCCGAATGTCCGGATGCACGCGTTCGAGATCGGTGAGGATGACGTCGGTCCACTCCGTCCAGCCGGCTTCGAGCAGCTGCGTGCGCGCGTGACGCGGATTGGCGTTGGTAAGAGGATAGTAATAGGTAATCACGGTTGGACCATGATCGCGCCCGCGCTGGTGCGTCGCCACGACATAACCCAGCGATGGACTTTCATAGAACACGTTGTCCCATGACAGCGGGAAGTCGCGTGGCGACTGCTTCGGACGATCGCGCAACGTAAGGTTCGCCACCATCCACGACCCAAACTGAAACTCCGCGATGTGAGGTGGCGGGTTATCGCGATACGGCCTGATGACGTAACGCGCCATGAATTGTGGCGCCGCAAAGATGACGCGCTGCGCCCGGAAACCACGTGGATTGCGACCTTCGCGATCGATTGTGATCACGTCAACGCGCGCTCGTTCGTTCTCTTCGGCCGGTATCAGCTCGACGGCTGCGCGATCCAGTTGCACGCGCGACCTGGTTTTCTCGAAGAGGTGATTGACGAGGCGCCCGTTGCCTTCGGGCCATGTGATTAGCGACTGCGATTCCACACCCGGTTTCGCCACGCGCGAGCAGAAGTAAAACAGTCCAGCCCAGGCACTGGTTTGTGACAGCGTCATGCCGTAGTCGTCGCGGCAAGCGTAATCGATCCACCAGCGGAGGCGTGAACTGTTCAGTCCTCGATGGTATAGCCAGTCGTACATCGATATTTGATCGAGTGCGGTGACTTCCACGTCGTCGGAACACGCCGACACCGGCAAGGTAAAGGCGCGCCGGCCTTTCGCGTCGCGCCACGAAATCCATCGCGCGAGTTCCGCGTTGAACCTGTCGAGCTCGAGCTTGTCCTCACCTGATGCGCCGGCATGAAGATACAGCCCCTCGTACCAGCGTCCCTTATAGAACACTCGCTCCTCCGGATCGCGGCAGAGAAACTGTTCGCGGACAAGCGGTTCGCCTTCGCTGTCTCTTCCCTCAAGCACGCCCATCTCGTCGAGCAGCGACACCAGTCCGGTGTTCTCTTTCATCGGCGCGGGGATGTAGTGCGCGCCCCAGGGAAAGGAGATGCCGCGGTGCGATCCGGAACGCGAGGTGCCGCCGGGGGCGTTTTCGAGTTCGATCAAAACGAAGTTGTTAAAGCCGGAGCTTTGGAGACGCCACGCGGCGGTTAGACCAGCAATGCCTCCGCCGACGATGACGACCGGCACGTTGGTCCAGGCATCGGCGGGCACTTCGACGCGCAAACCATCGCGAAGCTGATGGCCGAAGACATCGGATGTGCCGACAATCTCGCCCTCAGGAAATCGCGGGGCGCTGTTGCGACGACATGCCGCGAGCGCGACCGGCGCGCCTAGGAAAGCAGCAAGAATTTCGCGACGGCTAAACGTGCTCATCGTGTGAGTCTGTTGAGCCACAAAGAGGCACAAGAGTTGTGCCACAAAGAACCACAGGAGTTTTGCCACAAAGAGGCACAGGAGTTTGCCACAAAGAGGCACAAGAGTTTTGCCACAAAGAGGCACAAGAGGCACAAAAACGAATTTGCATATCAGACTGTATTGTCATGTGCTTCCTTTGATTTTTGTGCCTCTTTGTGGTCAGTTCTTGTGCCTCTTCGTGGTTACTTTGTGCCTCTTCGTGTCAGTTCTTGTGCCTCTTCGTGGTTACTTTTGTGCCTCTTCGTGTCAGTTCTTGTGCCTCTTTGTGGTTGCCTCTTCGTGGTTGCCTCTTCGTGGTTGCCTCTTGTGGTTACTCGAAACGTCTCCACTCGCCTTCGTAATACCGCACGAGCGCCTGGTTATCGAGACGGTTGATCTCCACCGGCACTGGTCCAATGTCACCCGACAACGTAAACATCGCCACCAACGTTTGATCGTCCAGAAATCGCAGCCCAGCCGGCGGGTTTCGTGGAATCTCGAACGCCGACGTGCGCGCCAGCGCGAATCCCCACAGACCAAAGCTCGGCACCGCCGTGTAATACGGCCGGACCACAAACCCCGCCGCCTCGAGCGTGCGGATGATGCACCAGTACGAATTGCGCGCGAACATCGGCGACGTCGACTGCACACTCACAGCCGCGTCAGGCGCCAGTTTCGCCCGCAGCATGCGATAGAACCGTGTCGTGTACAGCTTGCCGAGTGAAAAGCTGTTCGGATCGGGAAAGTCGACAATCGCCGCGTCAAAAAGCGGCTCCGTGTTCTCTTCGATCCAGATGAATGCATCCTCGTTAATAACCTGAACGCGCGGATCATTAAACGCACGCTGGTTCAAATTCGCGAGCAACGGAAAACGAGAAGACAGGTTCGTCATGTCCGGATCGAGGTCCACCAGCGTTACGCGCTCGACCGACGGGTACTTCAGCACCTCACGCAGCGCCAACCCATCTCCACCACCGAGCACCACCACCCGTTTCGGATTGTTCGCCAGCAACATCGCCGGATGGACCAACGCCTCGTGGTAGCGATACTCATCGGTCGAACTAAACTGCAAGTTGCCATTCAGGAACAACTGAAACCCTGCGCGCCCGCGCGTAATGACGATCCGCTGATAGGGCGTGTCTTTCGTGTAGACGATCTCGTCGGCAAACATCTCGTCTTCAGCCAGCGACGTGAGTTTGTTTGCATAAATCAAACCAATCAGGAGCAGGGCCATCACGACCGCCGCGCGGATTCGCAAGGCAACGATGCCGCGTTTGATCAACGGCCGCAGCAGCCACGTGCCCCACATCGCAACCCCGGCGTTCAACATGCCAAAGACCAACGACGTGCGAATCAATCCCAACCGCGGCACAAACAGAATCGGAAACAGAATCGAAGCGAGCAATGCGCCGATGTAGTCAAACGCGAGTACTCGGGAAACCAGTTGCTTGAATTCAACCCTGTCCTTCAAGATGCGCAGTAGCAGCGGTATCTCCAGGCCGACGAACACGCCGATCGCGAAGACCACGAAATAGAGCACCGCGTAGAAATAACTGACGCGCGAGAACGAGATGAACAACAACGGCGCGGAAAACCCGCCGAGTATCGCCACTGCCAGTTCGATGTCGACGAAGCGGCGCGCGAGTCCTTTGTCGATGAAGCCTGAGAGCCACGAGCCGACGCCCATGGCGAAGAGATAGATGCCGATGATGAGGGAAAACTGAGTGACGGAGTCGCCGAGTACGTAGCTGGCGAGAGTTCCGGCCAGCAGCTCGTAAATCAATCCGCAGGTTGCGACGATGAGAACGTTAAGAAAGAGTAGCGGCGGTCGTTTCATGTCGCAGCGGGAGGCGAACTCTTCATCCGTGAATCGCCGCCGCGATAATCAGGGCGCTGCCGAGTATTACGGATGCGATCACGATTGCGAGCGCGACGTTGTGGTCCTCTTCGATCTCTTTACGGACTGAAAACGGGGTGGACTTTCCGATGACCAGAAACGCAATCGCAAAGACGATCAGGCCAAGGACGACGAATACCACGGTCGTGACAACGGTTTGCAGGAGCGACTGGAGCGGAACAACCAGACCCAGTGCCGTGTTCAACGCAACTGATTCAAGCATCATTTTCCTCCGTGTAAGCCGTAGTGCCAGAAATGGAACGATCGATAACCGTTTTGTCGCGCGTCAGGCGGCAACTGCCTTCGCGGACCGCCGCCCAGTTCCCAACCCAGCAGCGCGGCCGCACTGTACAAAGTCACCACGCCGACCCCGAAGATTGTGTAGATTGTTTTGAGCATCCGTGTCTCCTTGGAAAGTTTCTCGCAACCTAGTCGTCATCATCATCATCGCCGCTGCCGCTGCTGCTAAACATGCTCTCCGACCAGCGTTTGTGTTCAAAACTGATGTGATAGATAAGCATCACGATCGGTCCAATCGAGATCGCAATCAGCGCGAGTAGGAGATTGAATCCCGTCGCAACGTTCTGTTGGACCGCGACTGTCACGACTGCGGGCTGTTGCCACTTCTCCCACTGTCCTTCCAATCGCAGCACATATCTGCCCGCCGGCATCGCCGACGTTTTCGCCGAATCCTTCTGATCGCCTTCGGTCCACGACTCGCCGTCGTCGACGCCCTGGTAGTAAGAGATTTCGATTGGGAACGATTGCACCACGCCGGTTTCGTCGTTGATCAGGTCGCCTTCGAGGTAGACCCACGTGTTCTGCACCGCCGACTCGCCGGTGACTCGGATGTTTCGCCGTCCCGCCAACTCGAAAGGCTCGCTGAAGAAGACCTGCGTGCCATCAGCATTCGGTAACGCCGGCAGCGTCACGGTTTGGCGAAATACTTCCTTCTCAGATCCGCCAACGACAAACATCAAAAACCCGGTCAAAAGCAACACGAAGACGAACAGGATCCAGTACTTGTAAACCCACTTATGTTTGTAAGGTTGATTAGGCGCGACGCCGGAAGGTCGCGGCAGTCCGCTGACGTTAAATGCTTTTTCGACTTGCGGGACAGGAATGTAGGTTCCGAGTGACCAGTTGATCTCGCCGGTCGCACGCTGCGTCTTCTCAGGGTTGTTGGGATCGGTGACGTAGACCGTCGACACTTCCTTCGAGAGCATGTACGGCGGCGCGACGTAATCGACGCCGCGCACCTGCTCGCCGGTTTCGACTTTCCAGTAAAACTCACCGAGCACGACTTCGACCTTCGCCTGCGCGTCCTGGAAGATCTTGTAATTCTGGGCGCGGAAGCTAGCGGTCCTTGCTACCTCCATCACCTCGCCCGGCGGCACGGCCTGCACGTAGTTCCAGTGATCGTCGCTATGGACCAGCCAGCGAAAACCGATTTGCGGGTTGTAAAGCAGATACTCGCTCCAGAAGTACTGCACGCCGTCGATGGTGACGCTGCGCGCCATCGCGCCGATCACGGTCATCTTTCCTTCAGGCACTTCTCCCGTCGTGCCGATTGGTATCAGCGGTTGGAACCAGGGTTTTTCGAGTGCTTTCAGAAACTTAAGCTGGCCCTGATTGACGTCGAGTAGCGAGTTGCAGTTCGGACAGGTAACACGCTCGGTTTTGTCGGGGGCGCGTAGTTCGAGTGGTCCAGCGCAGTTTGGACAACTCACCTGCGCGGCCCCGACACGACGCTCTTCACGTTCGGGCGCGCGTGTCGTCGTGATTCCGAGTTCGGCCAGTGTGACTTGCTGACCGAGGAAGACCAGCGGCGGTGATTCGTTGTAATCGAGTGTGCCGAACGCGCCGTTCACGCCGGAAAGATCGGCGTAGTAATACGTCTCACCCGGTTTCAGTAAATAAGGAATCTCGCCCTTCGCACCGCGCGCTGTCGCACGTCCGGTTTCGGCGACGATCAACGGCGTGGGCCATGGCAGTCCGGAAATGGTCTGTCCGAGCTGAAGCTGATCGAACGGTGGGACCTGAACGCCTTCGGGGATCGGATACTGAAACGTTAAATAGAACCGGCCCTGTGCTTCGGCGAGCCAACCAAGCCAGCCGTTGGAAAACGTCGCGTACCACTCGTCCCACTGCCCGCCCATCTCGTGACCGAGTTGCGCGCGGCCCGTCAGTTCAAAAGGAACGTCTTTCCATTTGCCGCGCACGCCGACGTCGAGAGGCGATCCGGTCTCGACCAGTTCGGCAACCTTGCCGAGGTCTTTCAGATCGCGATCGGTGCGCGCGACAGCCGAACGGCAGTATTGGCAGATGACGACGATCGATTGTCCGCTCTTGAATTCGACGGGTCCGCCGCACGACGGGCAATTCGCGACAAGCGTACTCATCGAGCAGCCCCTCCGGCTTGAAGGGCTATTCGTTCGAACGAGCGCACGCTGACGTCACTTGCACCGAGCATCTCTTTCAACATCGTTTCCCAAGGCCAGGTCGCGCGATCGCGACAACAGTAGAGGTTGAAAGTGGCGGCGCGAAACTCGGGATAGGTATGACAGGCGAGATGTGATTCCGAAAGGAGGGCCAGTCCGCTCACGCCCCCCGGCGAGCCAAACTGATGCCAGGCGATTTCACCAAGGACGTGGAGCTCGAGATCGTTGATGACACGTGTGAAAACTTCGCGTAAGCGGTTGACGTCGGCAAGCGCCGCCGCGTCGCATCCGCTTGCATCGATGAGCCATTCTGTGCCTAGAGTCATCTGAATCTGTTTTAACGGCGCCAACAGTTTACGAAAGATCTAGTTACCATCCAATAGGGAAGCGTGGTGCAGGATCGACGGCGGGATCGGCTCGAGAAAACGCGAGAGCGTTGGCGAGCCGTCTGTTTCCGGGCCGTAGTAGACGTTCACGGCCGGATAAACGAAGTGCAACTCTTTCTTCGCGCGCGTCGTGGCCACGTAAAGCAGTCGCCGCTCCTCTTCCAGATCGTCAAACTCATCCTGAAAACGGTTCGCCGGAAACCAGCCGTCAGTCATCCAGATCAGGAAAACATTGTTCCATTCGAGACCTTTTGCTGAATGAACGGTCGAGAGAGTGACGAACCCGCCACCGTTTCTTGAAACACTGCCCTGGACCGCTTCAGTCGGGTCGAGCGCGACGTCTTCGAGCAACTTCGCGGCGGTCTTGTAACGCTTGGCAATCGTTTGCAGATGTTCGAGGTCACGGCTGCGGCGCTGAACGTCGTCGTACTTGTTCTTCAGCAACGGACGATAGAAACGCAAAACGGCGGAGAGTTGCTCGCTGGGCGTTTTGCTTTCGCAGACGGTCGTGAATACGCGTGCGAGACGAGTCAGTTGCGCCTGGTAACCGGCGCGACCGGGAAAACGATGCAGTCTCTTGAAGAGAGCGGCCTTGGTTCGCGTCGATCGGAATTCCTTTTGATCGACTCCGAGATGTTCGAGGATCTGGTAGACGGTTGCGTCTCCGATGTGATCGATCAGCTTCAACGATCGGAACCATGACAGCGTATCGGATGGTTTAACTACGACCCGCAGAAATGCCAGCGCATCCTTGATGTGCGCTGATTCGGCAAACCTCATCCCGCCAAACTTGCGAAACGGAATGCTCTGTTTTCCGAGCTCGATTTCGAGATCGAAGGAATGCGAGCTCGAACGAAACAGCACGGCTATGTCGCGCAGCGGCACGCCCTCATCGCGCAACTCGGCAATGCGTTGGGCCACGAAGCGCGACTGCTCGTTTTCGTCGCGCGCGCTGACGACCACCGGCGGTTGTCCGCCTTCGATTCGCGAATAAAGCCGTTTCTTATAGCTTTCTTTGACGTCGGCGATGATCGCGTTGGCGACGTCGAGTATCGGCTGTGTGCTGCGAAAGTTCTCCTCGAGCTTGATGATCTGCGCGGCCGGAAATAGCTTGGGAAACTCGAGCATGTTGCGATGACTCGCGCCGCGAAACGAGTAGATCGATTGAAACTCGTCGCCGACGACTGCGACGTTGTCATGGCGGGCGGTCATCAGTTTCACGATCTGCGCCTGCAGTTTGTTGGTGTCCTGGTATTCATCGACCATGATGTAACGATACTGGTCCGATAATTGTTCACGCAGCGCCTGGCTTGATTCGAGCGCTTCGCGCAGACGCACCAGCAGATCGTCATAGGTGAGCATGTGTCGTGCGCGTTTGAACTCTTCAAACGATTTGAAAAGCGTTTCGAGATTGCGGCGTTCATCGGCGAACTGCGGGTACTCATTGTTCAGCACCTGCTTCATGGTCTGGACCTTGTTGACCATCATGCTGAAGATCGCGGCGATCGTGCGCTTGCGCGGGAAGTGTCTTGAATCGCTGCCGCGCGTGAATTTCGCCTGGCGGCGCAGGAGATCGATCAAGTCTTCCGTGTCGCTCTGGTCCAACACAGTGAAGTTTCGCTGGACACCGGTGTGTTCCGGATACTTGCGCAATACCGAGTGCCCGAGTGAGTGAAACGTGCCGCCGGACACGCGCTGGCAACGCGCGTCGGCCAGTGATGCTGCGCGCGTCAGCATGCTTGCTGCTGCGCGTCGCGTGAATGTCAACAAGAGGATCGATTCGGGTTTCGCGCCGATTTCGACGAGTCGAGCGACGCGATAGACCAGCGTTCGCGTTTTACCTGTGCCGGCGCCCGCGACGATCAACAGCGGTCCTTCAGTCGTCGTTACCGCTTTGAACTGTGCTTCGTTCAGTTCTTTTTCGTAGTCGATCGTTTGCGCACCCGTTCCGACTCGCTTCAGTACCAGTCGTGTTCTGGAAGCGATGGGCAGCGTCTTGCCGAGATCGACTTCACGTTTGAGAGTTTTGAGTTCGGCGGCGAGTTCGTCGACGGTTTGGTAACGGTCCTTCGGCGTCTTGGCGAGCGCTTTTGTCAGGATTCTTTGGAGATCGATTGGGAGTTCCGATCCGTCGGCCGCGGGCAGGCGCGGATCGCGATGGAGGATCGCGTGCATCGTGTCGATGCGATTGTCGTGAACGAACGGCCCCGTTCCGGTCAGCATCTCGCAGAGGACGACGCCGAATGAAAAGACGTCGCAACGGCGATCGACTCGTTGGCCCAGAAGCTGTTCGGGCGCCATGTAGTTGACGGTTCCCATCAGCGTGCCCGATTCAGTTTGGATTCCGCGGATGAGCGTTTTCTGTTCGCTGTCGGCAACGAGGGCGCGATCACGTTCGGCGACCAGTTTGGCGAGACCGAAGTCGAGAATCTTGGCGTAGCCATCGCGGCTCAGCATGAGGTTCTCGGGTTTGAGATCGCGATGTATGATGCCGAGTTCGTGGGCACGAGAAAGCCCGGCGGCGATCTGAATCGCGATGTCAAGTGTTTCACGAAGCGGCAAGCCGTTGGCTTTGATCTTCTGACGCAGCGTTTCGCCTTCCACGAATTCCATCGCGATGTAGGGCTTACCGTCGTCTTCGCCGACCTCGTAAACCGTTAGAATGTGTGGGTGGTTCAACGCTGAGGCGGCGCGCGCTTCCTGGAAGAACCGGCGGCGGCGATCCTGTTGCGAGACGTACTCGGCAGGCAGGAGTTTTAGAGCTACGACGCGCTGGAGCTTTTGGTCGAAGGCTTTGTAAACCGTTCCCATACCGCCGGCCCCGATTGGTTCGACGATCCGGTAATGAGCGATAGTTTCAGCGGGAATTGCCTTCATGAGCGGTTGTACAGATTAACGCACCTGAAACGCAGATCGAAACGTATTATACGAATGAGATACAATTCCTGACTGGAGAAAGAAGTAGCTATGATCTGTCCGCGCTGTGCATCGAGTCAGAGTGATGATGTGAAGTTCTGCACGTCTTGTGGGGCCAATTTGCATGCCGTCCGCGAGGCGCTGGCGTTCAAAGACACTGACAAACGCTTCAACTGGAACGAGACGTGGGTTGCCGAGATGTTCCGGTCCGGGGAGATTGCGGAACAACGCAAGCTCGAAATGGAGCGGCGGTTAGGCATCACGCCCGAGGTCAAACGTTACAACGAGATAAAAGCCGGCGTGATCACGAGCAGCGTGGGCATTGGTCTGGCATTCTTCCTGGCTATCTTCATGCAGGGAATTGCACGTACCCTCCCGCAGGGCGAGGCGGAGATCGTGACGCGGCTGTGGGTGGCGGGAGCCATCCCGTTCATGGTGGGCCTGGCGTTGATAATCAACGGGCTGGTAATCAGCCGGAGACAGGCCCAAATCATCGAGCGTGAACGAAACCGGTTGAACGGTTTGGAGGGCTCCAGGCCGGAACTCGACACGACCGCTCAACGCACCCTGCGTCCCGCCGACACTAACGAATTCATGTCCGCACCCTTCAGCGTCACCGATCAAACCACCCGGCATCTGGTAAGCGCCGAACACGATTCCAAACGAGAACAGTAATCAACGAGTCAGGCTTTCGAGTTCTTCCGGTGTGCGCGGCCAGTCCTCTTTCAACAGACGAGACAGCGCCCTGTCCGCGAGGAGACGTCCGCCTGTTTGGCACGTGGGACAGTAGTTCGTTTCGTTGGTGCCGTAACGGATGCGCTGGATCTTGTTACCACAACGAGGACAGGGTTGTTTGTAACGGCCGTGTGTGGCCATGTCGGGTCGAAAAGCTGTGACCTTTTCCGGGAACTTTTCACCGTAGTGGGCGCGCAAACGCTCCACCCATTCAGTCAACGTCGTCTTCACGGCTTCAAACAGACGCGAGATCTCGGCAGCGGTCAGTTTTTGAGTGAGTGTGAACGGAGAAAGCTGGGCGGCGAAAAGAATCTCGTCGGAGTAAGCGTTGCCGATGCCACTCAGGATTCGCGGATCGGTGAGCGCGCGTTTCAGAGTGTGGTTTTTCGCCTGAAGCGCGGCGGCAAACTCTTGCTCCGTGGCTTCGAAGACTTCCAGCCCACCCGGATTCAAGTTCTGCAACCCGGCTTCACCCTGCACGACGTGCAGCGACGCGCGTTTTTGCGTACCTGCTTCGGTCAGCGTCAACGTGCCGGTGCTGAACTCGAAGACCGCCAGTCCGCGCGCTTTTGCAGCCTTCGCCGGATCGTCGTACCAGTGCAGCCGTCCGGCGATCATCAGATGCAGGACCAGCCACAGATCCTCTTCGGAACCGAAGCAAATCCGTTTGCCCAATCGCCGCAGCTCAACAACCTTCTTACCTTCAACACTCGACAACGGCGGCACGGCCGTACGCAGCAGAAAAGGACTTGCCACGCGGACGCGTTCGAGAATGGCGCCTTGGATTCGTTTCTCGAGAGCCTCGATATAGACGACGATGTCCGGCAGTTCAGGCACTTAACGCAATATTTTTAAGTGACCGTACTGCGGCTCCTCATCATCCGCCAAATCCAAAGCACAATGATCGCGCCGATGATCGAAAGCAGCAGACCGGCCGGACGAAAGCCACGACCTGTCTCGTCAGCGCCCCAAATCGCCCAACTCACGAGCCCGCCGAGAACAGATCCGACGATGCCCAACAGGATAGTGGCGATAATCCCCATCGGGTCCCGACCCGGCATGACCAGCCGCGCCAGAGCACCGGCGACCAGGCCGATGATTATCCACCAAATGAAAGCCATCATGTGTGTTTCCTCCAAGTCCGAAGAAAAACGTTACTGACCTGCGTCAGTGTTTGTAGCGGAGGCTAATTTTAGGGGAACGGCGGGTTGTTTATACCACTCATCGAGGGCAGTCTCAATGCGATTGAGCGCCACTTCCGATGTTTGTAGATCTTCCGGCTGCGCGGTACACGTCGATCAACGAAAGCGTGATCGCCAGCACAACCGGACCGAGTACGACGCCGAGGACGCCGAACACATTCAAACCACCAAGAACTGAGAAGAAAATCAGCAATTCATGCAGACGCGTGCGACCGCCGACAAGCCTCGGACGGAGGAAATTGTCGATCATCCCGATCACCAGCGTTCCCCAGACTGTCAGCATCAGCGCCTTTACCCAGTGTCCCGTAAGCGCCAGATAGATTGCGGCAGGCACCCACACGATGAACGCGCCGAGCATCGGCACCATCGACAGAAACGTCATCACGACCGCCCAGATGATCGCGGACCGCACGCCCAATATCCAGAACGCCAAACCACCGAGCGTGCCCTGGATGATCGCAATCGTGATCACGCCGTAAACGCTTGCGTCGATCACTTCGCGGGTGCGCGTCATGATGCTGTCAGCCTGGTCTCGGTCGAGCGGCAGTGAATCGCGCACGGTGCGGGAGATGTTTTCGCCGTCGCGGAAGAAGTAAAACATCGTGAAGATTACAAAGAACGTCTGGATGATCGCGCCGACAACGCCGCCGATAAACCCCAGCGTTCGGCCGGCGAGCTGTCCGCTGATGCCTTTGAGGCGCTCCACCAGAAAGTCTTCTGAACGAAGTTGGTTGACGTCGACAAAGCGGCTGAGGAAGTTTAGTACTGGTCCGGTGATGCGCGAGTTTGGATCGAGCAGGTAATTGGCGCCTGCCTGCACAGATTCCAACGCGCCGGAGAGTTCATTTACAACCGCCAGCGTGATTAGACTCACCGGGACGAGAATGATCAGAATAACGAGCAGACAGGAAATGAGTGCGGCCAGCCATGGTCGGCCGATTCGCTGCACCAGGCGCCTGTGTACCGGATGAAAAAGGATTACGAGAACAGTGGCCCAAAGGATGACATCCAGAAACGGCTGGAGCATCCGCCAGCACAGGTACAGGGAGATCGCAGTGACCACTAGCAGCAGCCACCAGCGTACATTGCGGCTTTCAATTGCCATCGCTTTGTTTATAGAACATGGCGGCCTATAAACAAAGAAATATCTCTGAAAATGGGGGTTTTCAACACGGCTTGAGCGAATTCACAACTCTTAACAAATTTTTACCTGCACTTGACACGCGCGCCGGCGTTTCGGCGTATGCTCGGCCCCGCTTTGTCACATCACACGGAGGCTGACATGAAGTCCAAACGACGAGCGTTCCTGGGCGGTAACACCCGGTTGCGGCTGGTCCTTACTCTGGGACTCGCCGTGGTGCTTCCCGCACTGGCTCTCATTTACGTCAGTTTTCAACACGTCAAATCGATCCAACGCGACAAGAAAGTCGAAGCGCTTATTCATCGCGATTTCCAGTACATCATCTACGCCGGTATCAAGAAAATTAACGGACAGGCGTACGGGATGACGGAAGACGCAAGAAACGCGTTCCCGAGTGACGCTGATTCAGAAGAAGAGAAAAGACGGAAACTGCAACTGATCGTGCAGAAAAGCCCCTGGTTCGATCACGTCTTCCTTTTCGATTCGAAAGGCGCAAAGGAGGGCAAAAAGGCGGCGATTGTCGAGGCCCGTCCGGCAAAAGAGGCCGAGGTCAAAGGTTTCAGCGACATGTACAGCAGTTGGTTTGGGTTGGAAGCTTCATACCTCGCCGACCAGATCCAACGCAGACCAAAACCGATGATCTGGTTTGCGGGCGAAGGACATGAACCAGGTCCCCCGCGCTATTACACGACGGCGATCTTTACCGTTCCGAACATGCCTTCGTCCAAGGAACGGATGGTTCTGGGTGGCGCACGCTTCGACGCCGATTATCTCAAGCACAAGTTCTTTCCGGAGTTCCTGGATGAGTTCACGTCGCAAAAGTTTGGCGACTATCAGGGAGGACGCGGCGGACCGGTGTTTCACGAGCTAAGCGCGCAGGAGGTAAACGAACGTCAGGAGAAGCGGCTCGCGATGAAGATCTACCCGGCCGACGCGCAAAAATCGGAACCCGACCGGCCACTCGCAATCTCGGCGGGTTGGGGGAACGGCAAGCCTGAAGTTTCACAAACGCTCGACGATCCTTTTCGCGGCCTCGCGATGGGCATCAAGTTTCAAGGCACAACGGCCGAAGCTATTGGGAACCGGTTCGTCAGGCAGAGCATGCTCATTCTGGGTGTGTTGTCGCTGCTGATGATCGGCGGGCTGGTGTTGACGTATCGCAGTGTGAATAAACAGGTGGCGCTCGCGCGTTTGAAGTCTGACTTCGTTTCCAACGTTTCGCACGAGCTGCGCACGCCGCTGGCGCTGATTCGCTTGTACGCGGAAACACTGGAGCTCGGTCGGATTACAACGCAGGAAAAGAAGCACGAGTACTACAGCATCATCCGCAAAGAGAGCGAGCGGCTCACTGCGTTAATCAACAACATCCTCGACTTCTCGCGAATCGAAGCAGGCCGCAAGGAATACGATTTTCGCGAAACGGACATCGCCGAACTCGTGCGAAACACGCTCGACTCGTATCGCTATCAGATCGAGCAACACGGGTTCGCGCTTGAAGAACACATCGACTCCAGCATCCCTCCGGTGCGCGTCGATCGCGAGGCGATAGCGCGAGCGCTTGTCAATCTGGTCAATAACGCGTTGAAATACTCAGACCGTGACAAATTCCTCGGCGTGAAACTGTATCGGGCCAACGCTGAGCTGAAGCTGGAAGTCGTCGATCGTGGCATCGGTATCGATCGCAACGACCAGGCCCGGATTTTTGAGAAGTTCTACCGCACGGGCGATCCGCTGGTGCACAACACAAAGGGAAGTGGGCTCGGTTTGTCGCTGGTCCAACACATCACGCACGCTCACGGCGGTCACGTCGAAGTTGAAAGCGCGCCGGGACGCGGAAGCAAGTTCACGCTGACGTTGCCGCTCGCGGGGCCGCAGCAGGAGACCAGCGCCGCTTAAGACCGCAGGTTGTATTCGAGCCTGGTCAGGTCATGACGATGAGGGGGAACCATCATGAAAAGCAAGATTCTGATCGTCGAAGATGAACCCGCGATGGTTGCCGGTCTGCGCGACAACTTCGAATACGAAGGTTACGAAGTGATCAGCGCGGAGGACGGCGTCAGCGGACTCGAACGTGCACTGGCTGATAACCCGGATCTCGTCGTGCTTGACGTGATGATGCCGCGCATGAGCGGACTCGACGTTTGCAAGCAGCTGAAAGCAAAACGACCGTCGACGCCGATCATCATGCTGACCGCGCGCGGACAGGAAATCGACAAAGTCGTAGGACTGGAGTTAGGCGCTGACGACTACGTCACGAAGCCGTTTTCAGTGCGTGAGTTGATGGCGCGTGTCAAAGCCGTGTTGCGTCGGGTTTCAGCGCCCGCGGCGGCGCCGGATATCTACAAGTTCAGCGATGTAGAGGTCAACATTCGTAGTAACGAAGTGCGGCGTAACGGAGATCTGGTTGATCTTTCTGCGAAAGAGTTTGCGTTGCTGGCATACTTCATTGCTCATCCGGTGGAAACGTTGAGTCGCGACCGGCTGCTCGACGCCGTGTGGGGATATGAAAATTATCCATCGACACGCACAGTCGACACGCACATCGTTCATCTGCGACAGAAGCTGGAACCAAATCCGGAAGAGCCTCGTTTCATTCTTACCGTTCATGGCAGTGGCTACAAATTTGTTGGATGAGGACCTGGGATTATGTCCGCAGCAGCATTCAACGGCGGTTTGGCTATGTTACCGCTTGCGAGATCAAACGGTTCGGCCGCGGCAGCGACCGCGCTTAGTCCGCGAAAGCCGGTCAACGAGATCGAGCAAAAACTTGAAATACTTCAGAAAGATTACGCCGAGCTGAACGCTGCGATCTTTGAGGCAGCGCAGGTGCATCGTCGTTTGTGTGCGCCGAGTTCGATTCGCTACGGCGATTTCGATATCGCAAGCGAGATCTTTGCGGTGCGTCATTTGCCGGGTGATTTCTTTACGGTCGAGGAAACTGATCGCGGCCTGGTGTTTGCGCTGGGTGACATTGGCGGCAAGGGCCTCGCGGCGGGCATGTGGGTGACACATCTGATCGGCCTGATTCGCACGCACACCGCTGTCAGCAGCGATCCGGAAGCGATCGCCGCCGCTGTGAATCGCGACATCGCGCGTTTGTCGGCGGTCGAGCCGTTGAGCACGATGTTCGTGGGCAGGCTTGATTCGAACACGAGCACGCTCGACTACTGTAGCGCTGGACATCCGGCGGCGTTGTTGTTGCGATCGGACGCACCGCTCGAATTGCTTTCAGAGGGCGGGCCGGTGCTCGGCGTCGTGCCGGCAGCTTCTTTCCATCGCGGAACGGTGCAACTCCGATCGGGAGACGTAATGCTCGTCTGTTCTGACGGGATTCTGGAATCATTTGACGAAGCGGAGCGGGAGTTTGGAGTTGAGCGGCTGGAAGCTGAGTTCCGCCGCGCGCGGGGTGGCTCGGCTGAGGCAACACTCTTTTCAATTCTGGGCGCGGTGCAGGACTTCGCAGCGCCGCGCCCGCTCACTGACGATATGACGCTTGTCATCGTCAGAAATACCACCAGCGAAAGGTATCTGTGATGAGCAGTAGATTGAATGTGATAACGCGAGTGCGTTGGGTCTTGTTCGCGATGTTGCTTCTACTCGTCGCGGCACCAGTGGCGGTGCCGGCTAAAGATGGCGAATCAAAGTTTGCCACACTCAACGGGGCGAAGATTCATTACAAAAGTTTCGGTGAAGGTAGCGACGCGTTTGTACTCGTGCATGGATGGAGTTCCAACCTGGACGCCTGGAGTTATCAAATCCCGGATCTCACTAAGCGCGGCAGAGTGGTAGCTCTCGACTTGCCGGGTCACGGCCAGAGTGATAAACCGGAGCTCGCTTACACGATGGATCACTTCGCCGCGGCGATCGACGCAGTGATGCGCGACGCTAAAGTGGAGAAAGCAGTGTTGCTGGGCCATAGTATGGGCACGCCTGTGGTACGACAGTTCTATCGGAAGTATCCGCAGAAGACGCTGGCCATCGTGATCGTCGACGGCGGATTAAGGCCCTTCGGCGACAAGGCCATGAGAGACCAGTATGTAAACGCGTTTCGCTCGCCAAACTATAAAGAAGCGGGAACACAGATGTTTGCAGCGATGACGCCGGCGCTTGCTGCCGAAGATAAGGAAAAAGCGTTAACGTCGTTTCGCAACACGCCGCAACATGTGCTGGTCAGCGCGATGGAAAGCATGAACAATGAGGCACTCTACGGCACCGACAAGATCAATGTGCCGGTGCTCGCGATCCTCGCGAAATCGCCGTTCTGGCCGGCCGATACGGAGCAATTCCTGAAAAGTTTGGCGCCCGACCTCGAGTTTCACATGTGGGAAGGAGTCGACCATTTCCTGCACCTTGAGAAGGGCAAAGAGTTCAACGACACCGTCGTCGCTTTTGTAAGCAAGAAAAAACTGTTGAAGTAGTAGGACACTCAAACGAAAGGGAACCACAATGGCAGACGTAAAACCGATTCCTGATGGATATCACTCGTTAACCCCCTATCTCATAATCGACGGCGCAGCGAAAGCGCTCGACTACTACAAGAAGGCGTTTGGCGCAACCGAACTGTTTCGGATGGAACACGAAGGAAAGATCGGGCACGCTGAAATGAAGATTGGCGACTCGCCGTTCATGCTGTCCGACGAACATCCGGAAATGGGATACAAGGGACCGAAGTCGATCGGCGGTTCACCCGTGGGACTGATGATCTACGTCGACGATTGCGATGCGATTTTCAAACAAGCGATTGACGCCGGCGGCATCGAAAAGAAGGCGATACAGGATCAATTCTATGGTGATCGATCCGGCACCCTTGAAGATCCGTTTGGTCACGTCTGGACCGTGGCCACGCACAAGGAAGACGTCACACCGGAAGAGATCGACAAACGGTTGGCGGCGATGGCCGCCGGCGGTCACCAGGGTTAAGGCGCACTAAACTGAGGAGCCCACCTGGTTAGTGCGTACTGGAGGTGACTTCGCGCAGGCGTCGCTCGAGGAAGCGGCGTTCGCTATCGTTCCCGACGAGGCCGAGAGCGAGTTCATAGCTCTCGGCCGCTTCACGGTTTAAACCGAGTCTTCGCAGCATGTCGGCGCGCGCGGCCGGCAACAGGTGATAGCCTTCGAGCTCACCTGAATCTGCAAGTTCGTCGATCAGCGTGACTGCCGACTGTGGACCATCAGCCATGCCGATTGCGACGGCCCGGTTGAGCGCGATGATCGGAGACGGCAGCAGTTGGTGGAGCTGATCGTAAAGCCTGACGATCCTGGGCCAGTCAGTATCCTCGGAACGAGCGGCTTTACAATGCTCGGCAGCGATCGCGGCTTCGAGTGCAAAAGGACCGGGCGTGCCGCTTTTTGCTTTGTCGACGAGCGGCAACGCCTCTTCGATCTGTGGCCTGTTCCAACGGCCCCGGTCCTGTTCTTCGAGAATGACGAGATCCCCCTCATCGTCAAGACGTGCTTCGCGTCGTGAATCGTGCAGCAACATCAGAGCGAGTAACGCAGTCGCTTCAGCCGGCGGATTTGGTTCCAGCAGGGTGGTGACTAAGCGAGCGAGACGTATTGCCTCGGAGCAGAGGTCTGCTCTGACTAAGGGCTTGCCGCGCGTGGGCGCGTAACCCTCGTTGAAGATCAGGTAGATTGCCGTCAGCACAGCGTCCAGCCGCTCCGGCATGTCGCTCG
>CBFGMX010000093.1:0-20535 GCA_965649955.1 uncultured bacterium | reverse complement strand
GTGGTTTCCTTCTCCGAGAAACCAAATTACCTTCAAGTGCTGACGACAGATTTAACCGCCGCTGGGCGAGCAATAGATCAAGTTAGATTTGAACCCCCTCCCGGATACGTGGGTGGGGGCGCAGTGGTGAGCACCGGTCCAACAAAACCAGGACCCGTGCCCGGATCGACTTCACTGTGGGACGTGATTCGCAGCGCGACCACGGAATTGTTTGATGCGAGACCTGATGGCCGCCGCCGCACAATGCTCTTGTTTACCGATGGAACAGACACCAGCAGCGCCAGCAAATTGAACCGAGCAATCGAAGATGCGAACAAATATGATCTATCCGTGTTTGTGATCGGGCTGGCTGATACGGAAAATTTCCTCCTGGAAGAGGAGCCGCTGAAGAAGCTGTCTGAGCAGACGGGCGGCATCGTCCGGTTTCCCGGCAAGAAGAAAGAAAAGCTCGAAGCAGCATTGACTGAGATCGCCAGGAACTTCCGCGGCAACTACGTCGTTGGCTACTGCGGTGGCGCCGCGAAAGATCGAGCGAAGCTTCAACTCGAAATCGTCGATCCGGAAATCCGAAAAGCAAAACCAGTCCTGGCGTACAAACGGTATTAGCAATTAGTATCAGCCGTGGCTAATCAACCCCTCTTTAACGCTCTCTTCGACGAAACTGAACGCAAGCCGCTAACTGTCTCCCAACTTACTAATTCGATCCGTATCGCACTCGAATCGCGTTTTGCATCGGTTTGGGTCGAAGGCGAGATCTCGAACTTCAAGGCCCATTCGTCAGGCCACTGGTATTTCACACTCAAGGACCAGAATGCGCAGTTGCGCGCGAAGTGCTTTCGTTCGACAAATACGCGCATCCGTTTTCGACCCACGGACGGCCTGCACGTGCGCGCGCGCGGAAAGCTCTCGATCTACGCGCCGCGTGGCGAGTATGAACTCGTCGTCGACGCGCTCGATCCGGTCGGTGCAGGCGCGCTGCGGATCGCTTTCGAACAATTGCGCGATCGACTGAACGCCGAAGGCTTGTTTGCGAAAGAGCTGAAGCGGCCGTTGCCGGTGTTGCCGCGTCGCGTCGGGATCGTCACGTCGCCGACCGGCGCTGCCATTCGCGATATTCTCAACGTCATCTCGCGGCGCACGCGAACGGTCCACGTGCTGTTTTCACCTGCGAGGGTGCAGGGCGACATGGCTGGTCCGGACATTGCTCGCGCGATCCGGTTCATCAACCAGTATCACGAACGGGCGCTTGCCGAAGGACGGGTGGACGATCTGGTCGACGTTTTGATCGTCGGCCGTGGCGGTGGTTCGACTGAAGACCTGTGGGCGTTCAACCAGGAAGAAGTAGCACGCGCGATACGCAAGTCAGTTATTCCCGTAATCTCCGCGGTCGGACATGAAACTGACTTCACGATCGCCGACTTCGTCGCCGACTTCCGCGCGCCGACCCCTTCCGCCGCCGCAGAGATCGTGGCCGCACGTGAAGACCAGATCTGTTCGGCGCTCGACAACCTGGGCCGGCAACTGGTCCGTTTGACTCGCTTTCAGGTCGTGAATCTGCGCGCGCGCGTGCAGGAACAAGCACTGTCGCACGCGTTCGACGAAGTTAAATCACGCCTGACGAGAGCACGCCGCCGCTACGAAGCGGCTTCGTCGGCGTGCGACGTCGCCATGGATGAAAAACTTCAACGCGGACGAGAGCGGCTGGCCCTTGCGGCTGCTTCGCTGGACGCACTGTCGCCGCTCGGCGTGTTGCAACGAGGCTATGCGATAGCGCAGGATGCGTCGGGCAAACTCGTGCGCGACGCGGCCTCGGTCAGTGCAGGCGACGAAGTCAGCGTGCGTCTCGCGAGGGGCAAACTGAACACTCGCGTAGTGACTACAGAGCAAGAGCAATGAGCCGGAAGCGCATTGTGATCGACCTGGACGCACCGGCAGCGGCTGGTGGTCCACGGCCGCGCGTGCCGACGAACCGCGCGAAAACGTCTCGGCGCTGGTCCAGAGTGTTCGGCGTCCTGCTGGCGCTTGTTCTCGTCGTCGCCGGCGTTGCGGCCATCGTTGGATTCTTCGTTTGGCGGCATTATCAAACAACTCCGGCGTACGCGTTGTCACTGCTGATCGATGCGGCGCAACGCGGCGACGTCGTTGAGTTTCAGAAACAGCTCGATGACGAAGAGATCGCCAAGAACATGGTTGGGGCCGTTAGTCAAAAAGCCGCGGCACGGTACGGCATCGCCTTAAGCAACGCGGTGAAACTTCAAATCGACAGCACGATGCCGTCGTTATTGCAGGAGATTAAGCCGGCGATACACGACGAAGTGGCGAAGGAAATAAAGGCGTTTGCGGCGAAGTCGAAACCGCGCCCGTTTATATTTCTGGTGATCGCCGTCCCGTCGTTGATGACGATAACGACTGAAGGTGATACCGCGAAGGCGTCGGCGTTGTTGAACGATCGGCGATTTGAACTGGGCATGAGGCGCGCCGGCGATGGGTGGAAAGTAATCGATTTTAAGGACGACGTGGTGGTCCAGCGCGTTGTCGATCGGGTGATGACGCAGTTGCCGGCGATCGGTAAACTCGAGGCGCAGTTCCCGTTAGTAAAACCGGCCCGGCGCACGTCGCGGCGAAGGTAAGTGCGAGGATGAGTTCGATACCGGAGAAGGACAGATCGCAGATGAAAAATGGTCAGGAGCAGGGCCGGACGTTTGAAGCCTCGCTCGAAGCGCTCGAACAGATCGTTCGTCAACTCGAAAGCGGCGACTTGCCGCTCGAGAAAAGTCTCGAATTGTTTGAGCAAGGTATTCGTCTTTCCCGCGAGTGCCAGGAACGGCTGAGCCAGGCTGAACGACGGATCGAGATCCTGTTGCGCGACAATCAGGGTCGTCCCGTGGTGAACGCTTTTACTGAACCTGCGGAAAACGGGGCCGACGACAACTCGTGAAACCCGTGTTTGAAATTGCAGAGAGCACCAGGCTTGTCGAAGCAGAACTGAACAATCTTCTTCCCGTCTCCAGTTCAGCCCCAGAAAAAGTCCACCACGCGATTCGCTGGAGCATGTTCGCCGGCGGGAAACGCTTCCGTCCCGCACTACTGCTGGCGACCGGGCACGCCTTCGGCGCCGCAACAAAAATACTGATCAAAACGGCGTGTGCATTCGAGATGATTCACACGTACTCGCTGATCCACGACGATCTCCCGTCAATGGACGACGACGATCTGCGTCGTGGCAGGCCAACGTGCCACGTCCGTTTCGGCGAAGCCACGGCGATCCTTGCCGGTGATGCGTTGCAGACACTCGCGTTTCGCACCATTGCCGAAGATGAAGACCTCGACATCGGGACGCGGATCGCGTTGATTTCCGAACTCGCGCGTGCCGCTGGAACTCCGGAAGGAATGGTCGCGGGCCAGGCGCTCGACATGGAAGCTGAAGCACGTCAGGTGAACGCTACGGAACTCGAGGAGATTCACCGTCACAAGACCGGAGCGCTGATCGTGGCCGCTGCTCGATGCGGTGCAATCATTGGACAAGCGAGCGATGCTGAACTCGACGTCGTCAGCGCGTACGGTTCGCATCTCGGTTTGTTGTTTCAGATAACGGACGATCTGCTTGACGTTACTGCGAGTGCTGAGGATCTTGGTAAGACGCCGGGTAAGGATGTGCAATCACGCAAAGCGACCTATCCCGCGTTGTATGGAATTGAGGAAACGCGCACGGCCGCTGCGAATGCTCATCGAGCTGCGTGCGACGCGCTCGCCCGCATCGACCGGCCTACCGCCGTACTGCAAAGCATCGCCGATTTCATTCTCAACCGGACCCGTTGAGTTAAGCGCGCCTTTGGCGGTTCTCACACGGATAAAAACATCCTGTCAACGTCGGGCTAGACGAGTTGTCGTGGCGTCAGGGTGAGGGTCAGGGTTTGTTCACCGCGCCTGATCGTTAGTTTGTGAGGCATGGGACGCTCGAACATCTCGTTTAACTTTGACAGCGTCAACTCCGCGGCGGACTGGTTATTAACCGTCATGATGACGTCGTCCTTTTGCAATCCAGCTTCCGACGCCGGCGAGTTTTCAAGTACGGCCCTGACGCGAAACACGCGATAGTCGCTGCCCTCCGCGATCACACTAACTCCAGACTGCGCGTAATCGTAAGGCGCCGCGAAAGTCGAGTTGGGTTCAAAAATGATCCGCTTGCGATCGTAATCGAGAAAGAGTCGAAACTTGTTTGCGACGCGAGCTCCGATATTCCCCGCCAACTGTTGGCTCGCAAACGCTCCCGCCTTGTCCTGCGAGAAAAGCGTAATCGGACTCTTGATCGTGTAATTCCCGATTTTCAACTCTGACACTCGACCGATCTGCCCGGTCGTTTCACCGCCTGCGCCAGCGCCCCCCAACGATCTGATGGTCTTCGCATCAGGACCAAGCAAACCGTTCTGCGCCACGAACGGACTGTACAGCGCGAGTGCCAGACCAGCGCCCGTGTCCAATACAAACTTGCCCTTGAGTCGAGCGTTACTCCCGACGGGCGTCACTTCCGCTTCCAGAATCGGGTGCCCGTGGACCAACGTGATCGGAATACTCTCGCCGGGCCCCTTGTAAACGAAGTCGTGTTTATCGTGTAGCTTCAGCGCCTTTGCCTGATAATCAATCTCGACGACAAATTGTTGAATGAACTCCTGTCCAATAATTGCCTCGAAAGCACGGCCGGCGCGCGGTGAAAGTATCTTTCCAAGCGGGAGCGCCATCTTGACGGGCTGAGTAAACTTTTCCAGTCCGTCGAGCGTGAACCATGCGTCTTTGACGAACGCTCCGCTCGAGACGGCGGCACCAGCCCCACCGACTCTGACCTCGCCGTCCAGATTCAGGTTCATCTGTTTTGCGACATCCAGATCGACGATTGCGTACTGATCGCCGGTGTCGAAAACGAATGTGAGCGGCTTCCCATTGACCTTGCCCTTCAAAATGATGTGGCGGCCGTTGAGTTCGAAAGGAAGCGTGACAACATACGGCGTCGCCGCAGTCGCTTGCTGAGGTTGCAACGCAGGAACGGCGGCAGCCTGCAACCCAAGTGCGCTCGCAACGATGAGAGAAAGTAGGAGCAGGAAGGTAAGAAACGGTGTTCGTCTATTCATAGGCCAGTGCTTCTCTGACTGTTGTTCGTGACGCTTTCCATGCGGGGATAAAGCTACCCGCGGCGCTCACGCTAATCGAAACAATCAACCAAATCAAGACGCCCAATGGTTCAAAAACAAAGTCAAGCCCGCCCTTGAGCATTGCCCGAACGAGGACGTCGCCGAGAACCTTACTAACCGGCCAAGCAAGGAGCACCGCGATTGTCCAACTCAACATCCCGATCACGAGCCCCTCAACAATCACCATCAGCCAAACAACACGTGGCGTCGCGCCAATCGCGCGCAGAACGCCCATCTCGCGACGTCGTTCGAGCACGTTCAAACTCATCGTCGTCATCAGACCAAGCGCGCCGACGCTGCCCACAATCGCGGACATCACGATCAAAAAAACGTAGATCATCAACATGTGCTGATCGAACCCGAATCGGGTCTCGGCTTTGCTCGAGCTTCCACGCGCGCGCACGCCTTGCTGTTCCAAATTCCTATCCAAACTTTCTTTGACGATGCTGATCGAGTCGAAATCGTTGTGGGCCAACGAGAGCCGCAGGTTGTTGACCATTCCCGGCTGTTCCTTTTGGATAAAATCCAACGGAATGTATGCGACGGCGGGCGAGTACGCTTCTTTAGCCAGTCCAACCACTCGCCAGCTCGACTCGACCGATCCGATGCGCAGAGTAGCCGTTTCGCCGACGCGCAGCGCGCGCGTCCTCGCTGCCAACGCGTTGTTGATGACGAGCGCGTTCGTGTCGCCGGTCTGCAGATTGCGGCCCTCGAGTATTTCAAGATCGAGAAGCTTCGTATCGAGCGGCAGAGCGGTTACGTTGAATCGCGTGTCGGGCGCCAGTGAACCGTCGCTGCTGAACCAACCTTCAGCGTGCGTTATCCCCTTCGTGTTACTGACCGCGCGTTGAATCTGCTCCCATTCGTACGGCTTGTTGAACGACACCGTCAGATCAAACTTCCGTGCCGCAAACATGCGGTCGAGTGTATTGATGATCGACGCGCGAATATTCAACGCAGCCAGAAAGAAAAGACCGCCGGCAGCGAGCGTCAACAACGTCAACACAAGCCGCGCGCGGCGGCGAAAGCTGTTGCGCACGGCGAACACCAGCGGCCGGAACGTGCCTCCAATCCGCGCCAACAGCCGATCGAATGCGCTCGCGCCAAACGACGTGCGCGACAGTCCAAAATCTGTCAAAGCCACACGCACCGGAACGCCCGTTCCTTTCCAAACAGGATAGCTTGCGGCGATCAACGGCGCTGCGATTCCAACGATGGCGACCAGCACGTAAACCCACAGCGGCACCCAGTAGCTGTTGATGTCGAAATTCAGAAACATCGCCATGTAGTCGCACAACGCACGACTTCCGACGACGCCGAGCGGAATGGAAACCACCACGGCCGCTATGCCGAGAAATAACGCCTGACCGAAATAGATCCGGGCAATCTGCCAGCGCGTGCCGCCAATCGCTTTCATCACGCCGATCTGTCGCACTTGCGACGCCATCAATGCAGTCAATAGGTTCACCACCAGAATACCGCTCAGGAGCAACACGAACAGTCCAAAGCTCGACATCGCCAACAACAGGATCCCCGTGAGATCCGAATGCGGATGCTTACCCGGCGCGGGTATCTCAACGCGTTTGACCTGCGTTCCGCGGCTTTCGATCAGCGTTCTAACGTCGTTAACGACTCGCTCGATGTGGGCCTCGTCAAACCGATTGTTCCTGACGAGAATGTTCAACTGATCGAGATACGGATCTTCGCCGAGTTGGACCAGCGTGGCCAGATTGATGTAGCCATAAACGATGTTCTCCATTCGTGCCTGTGCCTGGCCCACATCGTGCACGCTGCCGCTGACGAGCAGTTGCTGCTCTTTGCCGTTTGCGGTCTTTACGGTCACCTTGTCGCCGATCCTCGCCTTCGCGACCTGAAACGCGTCGCGCTCGATCAGAATTTCTCCGGTCGCCGGCGGCCACGCGCCCGCTTCTGGCGCGAGTTTGCTGACACGAATGTCGCCGTAGTCTTTCACGACGAAAAGCACCAGGTTGCGCCATTGGACCGGGCCGGCCTTGATTTGCCCGCTCACAGTCCTGCGCGGTTCGGCGTCGTTTACTTCCGGGTTTTGCAGAATGGTCGCGACGAGTTCGTCGTCGATCCGGTCGACGCGTAGCACAGCGGACGCGGGATTCGTTTCGAGGTAGCCGCGATCGAGCTCGCGCGTGAGAATCGCGTATGCGGATAGCACTGAAGCAAACGCCGAGATGCCAAGCGCGATCGCCAGGACGACGAGCACAGTGCGGGCGCGTTCGGTCCAAAAGTCGCGAATGGCTTTCTTCCACGGTGTGGTCATTTGGCGAGCGTTCCGTCGGAGATTTCGACGCGGCGATCGATCACGCGAGCGATGTCAGCTTCGTGCGTGGCAATGACGACCGTCGTGCCCTGGCTCGCCATGTTGCGAAAGAGATTGAGAATGCCGGCAGCGGTCGTCGAGTCGAGATTGCCGGTTGGTTCGTCGGCGAGAACGAGCGGCGGTTCGTTCGCCAGTGCTCGCGCGATGGCGACGCGTTGCTGCTCGCCGCCGGAGAGCGTCGCGGGAAGTTTATCGGCATGCCGCCCGACGCCGACCTGTTCGAGCAACGCCTGCGCACGTTTTCGCCGCTCGCGCAGCGGAAAGCTCTTGCCGAAATCCATCGGCAACATTACGTTCTCGACGGCCGTGAGCGTCGGCAGTAGCTGGAAAAACTGAAACACGAAACCGACGTTTCGACCGCGCCACGCCGCAAGCTTATTTTCAGCAAACTCGTGGATCGGCGTGCCCGCGACCGTCACCGCGCCCGACGATGGTCGATCGATCCCGGCGATCATGTTCAGCAGTGTCGATTTACCGCTGCCGGATTTACCGACGACGCCGACAAACTCTCCGGCATCGATTTCGAGATCGACATTGGTCAATGCCGAGAAAACTCCGGCCGGCGTCTCGTATTTTTTGCTTACCTGGTGTAAAGAAATCATAAGTCGCGTACTGTAAGTAACTCGCTTGACGCGTGTCCAGCATCGTAATTGCTCAAGTTGCCGTAGTTGAACAAAGAGGTATTCAATGTCCGGAAACGATCATCTGCATCTTGCCAACCTGAACAAGAAGACCGACGCTCGCGTGCAGCGAACACGCGACGCGCTCGGCGATGCCCTGGTCGCGCTGATGCAGGAGAAGCCGTTCGAGACGATCACCGTGCAAGACGTTTTGGACCGCGCGCGCGTCGGGCGTTCGACTTTTTACTCGCATTACAGCGACAAGGACGACCTTTTGATGAGCGACGTGGACGAGTTTTACGAGCGGGTTTCGATGGGATTGTCGGCGAGAGGCGACACGTCGGACCGCGTGTTTCCGGTGAAGGAGTTTTTCAGTCATATTGCCGAGGCGCGGCGGTTTGTAAACGCGTTGTTTTCATCCGGAAAGATGCAGGAGAACATGGAACTCGCACGCGGCCATTTCGCGCGCGGCATCGAACGTCGTCTTGCCGAGCTGCCGCGCGCGCAGTCGATTTCCGAAGGCGAGCGACCCGCGATTGCCGTCGCGCACGCCGGCGCACTCTTGTCGCTCCTGACGTGGTGGATCGATCGCGGTATGCGACAGTCGCCCGCCGAGATGGACGAGTTGTTCCATCGCATCGTTTGGGGCCAGCCTAAGCCATGACTCGGTACGTCACGCTGCTGCGAAAGATCAATGTTGGCGGCAACAATCTCATCAAAATGGACGCGTTGCGCGAGATCTTTGAATCCGCGGGTTTGAAGAACGTGAGGACATTTCAACAGGCGGGTAACGTCCTCTTTGAAACTAATGCAAAGAACACAGTGGCGATTACCGCAAAGATCGAGAAGCTGCTGTCCCGCTCGTTCAACGCGGATCTAAAAGCGATTGTTTTATCCGTGGATGAGCTTGCCAAAATCGCGAGGCGGGATCCTTTCAAGCGAGTAGAGCCGGGTGACGTGATGCTGTGCGTTGTCTTCCTCTTTGACAAACCAGCTCAGCCACCAAAACTTCCCTTGAAGTCAGTAACCGATAACCTCGAATTAATCGCCCTAAACGATCGTGCCGCGTTCGTTGTGGCTCGACGCAAGAAGACGGGCTGGTTTGGATTCCCTAATAACTTCGTCGAGAAACAACTCGGCGTGACTGCGACTACGCGACAATGGTCCACGCTGAAGAAACTCGTCGAGTTCGCTAAGAAGGATTAAACAGCGGAAAGACTATTCGGGAGACACTTCGGGATCGGCAGCGGGCTGTTCGTCTGCAACCCACGAAACAAACAGTCGCAACCAGTTCTCAGTGGGTTCAGCGATCTGCACGCCGACGCGCGCAGTGCCGTAGATCGCGGGCGCAACTCGCACCACCATCGCCGTAACTTCGATTGGCGCGCCGTCAGGCCGGTGCGCGCGCAGGTACAGGCGCTCGCCACGATTCACCTTCTGGTTCAAATGAAAGAGGGCGCCTGAAGTGGAGATGTCATCAGTTTCGGTAGGCTCGCTCCACGCCGATCCGTCTTCGGCGCGTCCGGACACCACAATCGGCAAACGCAACGACATGCGCAACGCGAATCGTCGCTCTTCATTGTTGTAAGGGGTGCTCATGTTCGACAACACTGCGGGCGTTTCAGGAAGACTGCGCGCGGCGCAAATCTTCGTTCTCCTTACTCCAATCGTAAAAGCCCTGCCCGGTTTTCTTCCCCAGTTTTCCTTCGCTCACCAACCGCCGCAAAACTTCAGGCGGCCGAAAGGTTTCCGATCCAAGTTCGCGATGCAGATACTCGGCGATATTCAATCGCACGTCGAGACCAACCAGGTCGGTCAACTTCAGCGGTCCCATGGGATGGTTGTAGCCGAGTTCCATCGCGGTATCAATGTCGCGCGCGCTCGCAACGCCCTGTTCGACCATCCGCATCGCTTCGAGACCCAGCGCCACCCCCAACCGGCTCGACGCAAATCCGGGAACGTCTTTCACTACAATCGGCTCTTTTCGCATCCGCCGGCCAACCGCGATGACGCTTTCTACTGTTTCGTCGCTGGTTTTTTCGCCTACGACGATCTCAACCAGTCGCATGATATGGACCGGGTTGAAAAAATGCATTCCGACAACTGCTTCGGGACGCTTTGCGGACCGCGCGATTTCACTAATCGACAGCGACGAAGTGTTACTGGCAAAAACAAACGAGCGATCCGATAGCGATTCGAGTTGCCGCAGGACCTCCCGTTTAAGGTCCAGTTTCTCCACCACGGCCTCAATAATCAGATCGGCTTTGGCACATTCTTCAAGTTGGGTGGTGCCACGAATGTGCTGCAAAGTGCGGTCCCGGTCTTGTTCGGTCAGTTTACCGAGCGAGATTCCCTTCGCAAGGTTTTTCTCGATCGACTGTACTCCCCGTGCGAGCGCGTCGCGGTTTACGTCGCTAAGCAGGACCCGAAACCCATTCGCAGCAGCAACCTGAGCGATCCCGTGGCCCATGGTGCCGGCGCCGATAACGGCAATGGTTTCAATGGAAGCCATCAGGTTCGACTACCTCATTGTCGCTAGTTATACTATACGCTCCACCGTTTGAAAACCACGGATTTAAAGAAAAGCCTATGGATAACCAAACAATTAAAAGAGATGTCGTGATCATCGGATCGGGTCCAGCCGGCCTCACAGCGGCGATTTATGCTGCACGCGCCAGCCTGCGTCCATTGCTTATAGATGCCCCGGCAGACGCCGAAAAACAGACCACGCCGGGTGGCCAGTTGATGATTACCACCGACGTCGAAAACTATCCCGGATTCGCTACCGGTATCGATGGTCCCGAACTGATGGCGCAGTTTCGCCGTCAGGCCGAGCGGTTCGGTACAGAGTTTTTCGAGACCTGGATCACTGAAGTTGACCTGAGCGAACGTCCCTTTCAGATCTACACCGAAGGCCCAACGATCTCGACTGAAACGCTTATCATCGCAACGGGAGCGTCGGCGAAGTGGCTCGGTATTCCCGGTGAGGCGAAGGTGCCTAACGGTTTCGGCGGAAACGGGGTTTCGGCCTGCGCCACCTGTGATGGACCATTACCGGCTTTTCGCAACAAAGTCATCGTGGTAGTCGGCGGCGGCGATACGGCGATGGAAGAAGCCACTTTCCTGACGCGCTACGCCTCGAAAGTTTACGTTGTCCATCGTCGCGATAGGTTGCGGGCGTCGAAGATCATGCAGGACAAGGCGTTTCAGAACGAAAAGATCGAGTTTATCTGGAACACCACGGTTGAAGAGATCCTGGGAACACCGGATGACGGTGTTAATTCCGTGCGGCTGCGCAACCTGAAAACGGGCGAAAAGTATGATTTTCCCTGCTCCGGCGTATTCGTAGCCATCGGTCACAAACCGAATACCGACCTGTTCAAAGGCTGGCTGGACATGGACGAGATCGGCTACATCAAGACTTCCGGACACTCGACGGCGACGAACATTCCCGGCGTTTTCGCGTGCGGCGACGTGCAGGATTCCGTTTATCGACAAGCTGTTACTGCCGCCGGTACCGGATGTATGTCGGCGATCGACGCGGAACGTTTCCTGGATCATCTACCGGTGGCGATGCCTAGCGGCGAGGAAGTGACAATGGAAGGCGAACACGTCACGGCGGACCACAAAGCGATCATCACAGCTGACGGTCACATGGTTCCGAATGAACCTGAAGTTGCGGTAGGAGAAGACTGAGGTTCCCGCTTACGCGAGGACAGTGAGACAGGAGTTCTTTAATTTTCCTCACAACAAAACGATCGAATCGTCTTTTTCGCGGCGTGGTGGGTTAGCGGGACGACGAGCAGGAACCGATGGGAGTGACATCTCGTCGTCGTTGAGCGGACAGGGTTCACAGTAAACACCCAGTCGCTGCCGGCGGTCCTCACATTCGTTGCAACCAAGAGACAAACCGAGTTGACGCAGCGATTCAAGTAGCGGCAACAACAAACGGCCGCGCTCCGTCAACCGGTATTCGATGTGCGGCGGATTGCCGCCGAAGTCGGTGCGTTCGACGAAGTTGTCGTTTTCCATGTCGCGCAGCCGCCCGACAAGCGTGCGGCTGCTGATCGGAAAGAGACTGTTGAGCAGCTCCATCGTCCGCTTTGGACCAACAACGAGTTCGCGCACGACGAGCATAGTCCATTTGTCGCCGAGTATTTGCAGCGCCCCGGTTATTGGACAGCCATCGAGTTCGCGTCGCTTCATGGTTTGAAGTTCCGTGTCAACCGCGTTTTCTTCGATGAAGGCATGAACAGCACCGGTTAAGGTCTCAGGTTGATGTTGTAAGTTTTGATTTTGGAGTTGAGCGTGGTCGCGTTCATTCCGAGAAGACGCGCCGCGCGTGATTGATGCCCACCCGTCTGTTCCAGCGCTCGCCTGATTAAGTCGATCTCAAAACGGCGTACTTCTTCGTAAAAGTTGATGCCGCGACCGATGTCGCCGACGGCGATATTGCTCGCGCCGTCGTGATGACCCGACACGACCGACTTCGGGTCGCTGATCTCATTACGCAGGCATTCTTTCGTGACCTCTTCGCCGGGTGCGATGACTACCGCGCGTTCGATCGTATTTTCCAGTTCGCGAACGTTACCAGGCCAGGAGTACGCTTCAAGCAGCGCCAGCACCTCCGGCGCCAACTGTTCCGACACGTTGCGCTCGTTCTCTTCGTTGTACTTCTGAATAAAGTGTTGGGCCAGCGGCAGGATGTCCTCGCGTCGATCTCGCAGCGGCGGCAGTTCGATCGGTACGACGGCGAGACGATAGTACAGGTCTTCGCGAAAACTTCCCTGCCGGACCGCTTCTTTGAGATCGATGTTCGTCGCCGCGATGATGCGAACGTCAACGCGACGCGGCGCTGTATCGCCGAGCGGCGTGAACTCACGTTCCTGGATCACGCGCAGCAGGCGGACCTGCGTTTCCGGCGGAATGTCGCCGATCTCGTCAAGAAAGATCGATCCACCGTCGGCGACTTCGAACAGACCTTTCTTCGCGGCGACCGCGCCCGTGAAAGCGCCGCGCGTGTGCCCGAATAATTCCGACTCCAACAACTCCGACGGAATGTTTGAACTGTTGACCGTCACAAACGGACGTCCGGCGCGCGTGCTCGCCTCGTGAATCGCCTTCGCGATCAACTCCTTACCCGTCCCGCTCTCACCAGTGATCAGTACGGTTGACCTCGCGGGCGCAACTTGTTCGACGAGACGAAAAACTTCCTGCATCACGTCGGACCGGCCGACGATCTCGCCTCGATCGACCGCTTTACTCATCGCGCGTCGCAACGTCCGACGCTCTTCTTCCTTGCGACGCCGTTTTATTCCGGCTTGAATCGTGGCGGTGATCTGTTCGTTCTGAAACGGCTTTCTAATGCAGCCGAACGCGCCACGCTCCCATGCGGCGATGGCGGTGTCGAACGTGGCGTAAGCAGTGATCATCACGATGACTGCTTCCGGATCCATTTTCAAAAACTCTTCAAGCGCACGCAGCCCACCGATGCCCGGCATGGACACGTCGAGCAGGACGACGTCAAAAGCGCGACGCCCGTAAGCTTCGAGTCCTTCCTCACCTGTTTTTGCGAGATCTACGCGGTAGCCTTCCGTGGTGAGAAGCGTCTCGAGCACCTCGCGCATGATCTCTTCGTCATCGACGACGAGCACGGAGCCTTTCCGTGAATTCCTTCTTTCGCTCTTCATTTGCATAAGTAAACTGAAAACGCGTTAGTTTAGCTACGCGCGAGTTTAACTTCAAACAGAGATTTTACGAATTAAACTAATCGCCCACAGCCTGGAGGCGGGTGCGGACGCGCGCGCTTGGTAAGGTGATGCGGAAGGTGGTGCCGCGGCCGGGCATGCTCTCGACGCTGATGTGGCCCGCGTGTTCCTGAACGATGCCGTACGAAACCGCCAGACCGAGCCCTGTGCCCTGGCCCACGCCCTTGGTCGTGTAGAACGGATCGTAAATCTTGGCCACGTTCTCGGGCGCGATGCCGATGCCCGTGTCGGCAATTTCTACGACGAGCGATCCATCGTCCGACGTGCTCGTGCCGACAGTGATACGGCCGCCGTCGGGAATCGCATCGCGGGCGTTCAGGATCAGGTTGGTGAAGACCTGCTGGAGCTTGCCGGCGTTTCCGTAAGCTTCCGGCGCGTCTTTTTCGTAGCTACGAACTAGCTCGATCTGGTTGCGACGCAACTGCGGTTCAAGCAATTGCAGTGTATCGTCGAGCACGCGCGCGAGGTTGATCTCGGCAAACTCCGTGGCGCTGCCAGTGCGCGAGAAATTGAGCAGGTTGTTGACGATGTTCGTCGCGCGCTCCGCCTGCGTCCGGACTTTCTGTAACAACGCGTGCTTCGGGTCGGTCTCGTTCAGCATTCCGAGCAGCATCTGCGTGTAAGACGAGACGCCGGTGAGCGGTGTGTTGACTTCGTGCGCGACGCCCGCGGCGAGCAGACCGATCGACGACAGCTTCTCGCGCTGCTGTAACTGTTCTTCGAGACTGATTCGCGTCGTGACGTCTTCCAGCACGACGAGCGCACCGGTTTGGCCTTGTGCGTCCTGCAAGGGCGCGAGCGCAATGTTCAAAACGAGCGAACGGTTCGCCAGCGTCGCGGTGTGGAGTTTGTAGATGTTGCGAATCTCACGCAGCCGCCAGCCGTCTTTACCCAACACCTGGTGCAGCGTGTCGGCAAAATCTTCCGAGAACAGATCCTCGACGCGTTTGCCGATTGCGGCGTCGCGACGAAGATCGAGAATGTGTTCGAGCGCGGAGTTCAAACGCGTGACGCGCCCGCCGAGATCCACCGCCAAGAGGCCGACGTTGATCGATTCGATGATCGATTCATTGAACTCTTTCAGCAGCTTCAACTCAGCGGCCCGTTCCTGCTGATCTTTGTAGAGCAGGCTGTTCTCGATCGCGACCGCCACGTAGCCTGACACGGTTCGCAGAATCTCGACGTCTTCGGACGAAAGCAGCGCGCCGTCAACGGAGCGTCCCAAACCGATCACCGCGACCATGCGTCCCCGAACAACGCACGGAACGAAGTAGTGAAGGGTCCGCCTAACCGATCCGCTGGCGTTGGTCGTCATCTCAAAATCGTCAGCACGAACGACGCCCGTGTCCGCGGATCGCACACGAATCATCTCGCGAAAATCCGGCGGGACCACGATCGGAACAGTCAACCCTTCAGCACGCGCTACCGTGTAACCAGACGGCGACTGCCAGTCTTCAACGAAGATCGCGACGCGCCCGACGTTCATCACTTCCTGTAGCCGACTGACTAGTGAATCGAGCAGCGGGTCGAGCGCCGTCGTTGCCGACAGCGTACGCCCAAAGTCGAGCAGGCTGTTTCTGAGGTCGTAACGTTCGCCGTAGAAAAGTCGATCGACTTGTACCTGGAGAAAATGTTTGACGGGAGCAGCGACCATTACGATCGCGGCCATTGCGAGCACTGCGATCACGACGCGCAGCGTGATCTCGCCGGCATTGAACGTCGGATCGGAACCGAATGCGTAGAGTCCGCCCGTGTAGACAACGGTGCCGATCAGGAGCGCGATCGCGAGTGTCGTCAACGCGTAAACAAACACGCGCCGCACTACCAGCTCGACGTCCATTAAACGATAACGTAGGACCGAATAGCCGAAAGCAAACGGGATGATCGCCAGCGGCACTATTGCGACGTCAGTAAGCCAACGATCGGTCGGCGCCCCGAACAGGTAAACCAGACCGTAGAGGAGAATGAATGGCGTGACTGCGAGCACTGTTCCCCACATCACCCACTTCACTTGCTGTCGCACAACGGTGCTCTTCGCTTTCACGAGCGTCCTGATCAACAGCGCTGCGCCGGCTGCGAGCCCGACTGCGAAGTGGGCCATCATTAGCCAGTAAAACGCGCCGACCAGCGATTCCGTAACCGGAATGCTCTTCATGCCCGAAACGGCTTTTGCCATTTCATCGCGAAGGAAAACGACGATGCAAAGAATCAGCAGGAAGAAAGACGGTATGTAAAACAGGACCGCGCGCCAGCGACGAGACGGCGATAGTTGTTGGCGCGTCGGGTAAAGCGCACAGAAGTGTACAAACAGGGGCGCGAAGAGAATGAATGCTGCCGAGTCGAGAAATCCGATCGCCAGATCGAGATCGTCGTACGCGGCGACCGGCGTGTAGAAATTGAAAACGAACGCGGCCAGACAGAGCGTCGCGAAGTGGAGCGCGTAAGGTGCTCGTCCGCCTTGTTTGAACAAGACAAAGAAGCCGACCAGCAGAAACAGAACACCGATCAGGTTGATATACAAGACGCGCGGAGTCCATTTATGAATCGCGCCGAGGTTATCGAGATCAGCCCAGTACTCCCGCGTTTCGACCGGATATGACGGCCGCTGCATGAGGTAGTGAATCTCACCGTCGACTCCCGCCTGCTCGAGATAGATCTGCACGTCGCGGGCGCGTACGAGTTCGTCGGGCTTGGTTTCACCGTCGAAGTTGATGCCGAGAAGACGGTCGCCCGGTAGTAACCAGGCGCGGTCAGCCGCGGAGTTTGGCTCGATGCTCTTGGCGATGATGCCGTCGGCTGTATCGACCCAAACGACGCCGTCCCACGGTGGTGTTTGTTGTTGGGCTCGTTGGCGGAAGTTCAGTACACCGGCGCTGATCAATAACGCTGCGCCGACTAACAGGAACCATGTCCTAGTTGTGAGTACTGATCCCTTCACTGATTAACCGACCCTCCACCGATTCTCACGAATCAGTCGATCCAACCTTTTTAAGCAAGGTTTATACCCAGGGTTTTGCTTGGTTGAATTTGATTTCAGCAAAACCAACCATCCAACTTTTCGGAGTTTTCCGAGAATTTGGAAGGTTTTGGCCTGTTGGGCGACTGGTTAGAGCTACTCGACTAAGGGAGCGTGACGAGAAGGAAGTGGTTGGCGGACCGCTCTCTCAATCGAGCGCAAATAGCGCGTCGCTAAAATCTGACTGAGATTCCGCCACGCACGGAACGCCGATTAGTTCCGACAAAAGTCAACACATCACCGTTCTCAGAATTAGCTTGAGCGTCCAGGAGATTTCGCGCGTCGAGAATCGCTTCGGCCCGAACCGGCAGGCCAAAGCTCGGAAGCTCCTGCGTCACCTGAATGCTGAGCGAAGGATCGTAAACACCCAAACGTCCGGCGAAGGGGTCGATCGCAAACACGGTCGCTTCCGGAGAGAACCGCAGGACGGTGCGAACCTGCGTTCCGGTGTCAAAGCCCGCTCCGAGTTGCAGTGCGGCACTTTGGAAGAGACCGTTTTCAAACAACTCGGCCGGAGTTGAAAAGCCGGACGCTGAAAGCCGCTGGCCACGTCCAAACGCGTAACCCGCGGAGGCGGTCCAAACGCGGTTCAAACGCCGCGTGTAAACAACGCGCATGCCGCGCGAGGAACCTTGCTGATTCGCTACGTGCAAAAACTGGTCACCGGCGGAAGTACCTGAGAACGCGGTTGACGGCATGCTCATCAAGCCGACGCCGCGTCCGCTGGTCGTGTCGAAGAACGCTGTCGCTTCGACGTTGGAACTGTTATCGAGTACACGTTCGACTCCGAACTCAAGCCGGTGGCTGCGTTCGAGCACTGCCTGTCCGTCGATAAACGCGGTCGGCCGAACTGCGTTGCCGCGAAAAACTACCTGCTCGTTTTCGAAAGTCGCCACGCTCTGGATGCCGTCTTCGTCACCACCGGACGCGAAAGCTGCTTTCACTCGCGTGCGTGCGTTCACGTCGTACTGAACGCCGAACCGCGGCGTGAATGCATGCGCGCCGCCAGCGCCGATGAAACGCGAGTAATCGAGTCCCATGACGATCACGATGCCGTCGCGAACGATCCACTCATCCACGGCGCGCAATGAAAGCTGACCGCGCAACCCGTCTTGTTCGTTGATGCTGCTGGTCCAAACCGGGGCGTCAAACCGCAAACCGGAAGCTGTCACGCCGACGCGATGCCGGTCGCCGATGCGAATGCGAGTCGTGGCTTCAACGCGTTCGGGCGCATCGCCGAGTCCGGTCTGGCCGGAGAAGATGAGTTCAACGTGATCTGAAACGGGAGTGGCGAGCGCGAAGTTTACTCCGGGATACGATGCGCCAAATGCATTGCTCGCGAAGTAAGTTTCAACCACGCCACGAGGTCTGATTTTTGAATCAGACGATTCGGACTCTGCGGGACCCGTCGGCGCGGTTTCCATCGTCGACGCATCGGATTGCTGCGCAGCTTCGGCATCCCGCACGGCCGCAATTGTCGCATCCTCACCTTCGTCAGCCTGGAAGATCGATCGTCTGTTTTGTGACGAGCGCAGCACCCATTTGACGTCGTCTTTATCGCGACGGCGTTCCGGCAACGTCTTGCCGTAACCCACCGGTTCGAGATTGAACTTGTAAACGAGTTCCTGAGAGGCCTTGACTTCAACTGACGCGAAGATCACTTCGGTAAAGCCCGTAGCGATCGCCCTGATTCCATAACGTCCCGGTAGGACTTTGGCGATGAAGTTTCCCTTTTCGTCCGTGCGTGCTTCCTTGACCGCCTGCTTCGCGCCCTCGCGCAACAACGACACCACGGCTCCAACGAGCGGATTTCCTTTGTGATCTTTAACTGTGCCGGTGATGGTTGCGAGTGATTTGCTTGGCGGGGCGGCCTGGGCCAGGCTGGTCATTATCGACACCAGTGCGATCCAGGACAAACCAAGAGTGAACGCTCTTCTCATGAGATTTAGACCTCCGCGACGACCAGAGTCCCTGGGAAGCGAACGGGGAGCACGACAGGCGAAATATTGTCGTTCACCGCCAGGGTACTGTCAAGTAACAGAGACGGTAAAAATGGGCATTTTGCCGCGTTTTTCATGGTTCGAGGTGTCTAAGTCGCCATTTTCCGTATGCTCCCGAACACGGATTCAACGGATATGGCGCTCCAAAACCGACCCGCATCGTGCGCGCTACCGCTTCCGGGCGGGTCGTGCTAGGATTCCTCACCCCATTAACCCACGGAGCCCTTAACGCACTGTTCGATTTCCAACAGATGATAGACGAAGTGCAATCTACAAAACTCCCGAACGGGATCGCTGTCCTGACTGAACACATGCCCGGGCTCCGATCTGTAACCGCCGGCATCTGGGTTCGCCGAGGCTCCCGGCATGAAACCGCGGAACTCAACGGAATCTGTCACTTTATCGAACACGCAGTGTTTAAAGGCACCCGGCGTCGCACAGCTCGCGATATCGCCGTTGAAACTGACCGGTTGGGGGGACACTTAGACGCCTATACAACCCATGAGATGACGGGTTTTACTACCAAGGTTGCGGACGTGGCGCTCCCACAAGCGATTGATCTGCTCGCCGACCTCGTCGCCCACCCGCGTTTTGAGCAGGAAGACCTCGATCGCGAGCAAAAAGTCATCCTCGAAGAGATGAAAATGGTCGAAGACACGCCCGACGAGTTGCTGGGCGAGCTCTTCAATGCCGCTTACTTCCCAAATCAACCGCTCGGACGTCCCATCGAGGGCACGAAAGAGACTGTTCCCACTTTCGATCACAAAACGACCGTCGCATTTCACGCGCGCGAGTTTTCCTACAACAATCTGGTCGTCGCGGCGGCGGGAAACGTCGAGCACGCTCGTTTGGTTGAACTCGTCGGCGTGGCGTTTGACGGTTGCGAGAGTGGCGCCGGCGTTCGGCCACATCCGGTTAACCCGGCGCGACCGCGTCCGGCGGCCCCGATTCTGATCGAACAGAAGCACGAGCTCGAACAAGCGCATCTCGTGCTCGCAACTCCGTGGCCGGCCGCTCTGAACGAAGATCGTTACGCGGCGAGCTTGCTGGCATCGGTGATTGGCGGTGGCACGTCGAGCCGTCTGTGGCAGGAGGTTCGCGAGGAACGCGGACTGGCTTATTCAGTCGGCGCAGCGGGCAGTGCTTTTTCCGATGTCGGCGTTTTCAATGTTTACGCGGGCACATCGCCGGATCATTTCGATGAGGTATTGGATCTGTCGTTGAAGGAGCTGCGCAAAGCTGTGCGCGAACCGGTTTCTCCGGAAGAGCTTCGCATTGCGAAGGACCAGGCGATCTCGTCGATACTGTTGGGACTCGAGTCGTCGAGTGCACGCGCCAGCACTTTAGCGCGTCAGGAGATCATTCACGGACGCCGGATCTCGCCTGATGAAGTGATTGAAAAGATCCGCGACATAACGGTCGAACAACTTCAGGAGATCGCGCGCACGTATTTCAACTCGGAAACGATCGCGCTCGGCGCACTGGGAAACCTCAACGGATTCAAAGTCGATCGCTCACGTCTCGCCATTTGAGCCACAAAAGAGTTAACCACAAAGAGGCACAAGACTGGAGCCACAAAGAGGCACAAGACT
>CBFGMX010000092.1:0-20688 GCA_965649955.1 uncultured bacterium | reverse complement strand
CCGTCTGAAGTCCGCCTAGAGTGCGGAGCGTGAGTGCTACCTGGGCTTCGAGCGAAATTGCCGGGTGGCAACAGGTAAATATCAGGCGCAGGCGATCGTCAGGAATCTCAGCGAAATCGAGATCTGGACCATCAATTGTCGGTTCGATGCTAAGCTCGGGAAATTCTTCGAGTTTTTCCTGTAGACGAGTCTGGCGCCGCAGACGATCGATGGCTTTGTGTTTGGCCGTCTGAATGATCCAGGCGCGCGGAGATTCGGGAACGCCCTGCGTGCGCCATTGATCGACCGCCGCGGTGAACGCTTCCTGGGCAGCGTCTTCGGCGAGTTCGAAATCTCCAAATTGACGTATGAGTGTTGCAACAATCCGTCCCCAATCAGAACGATATACCTCGTCGACGGCAACGTTATGGTTCGGAAGCATGATTGATATTAAAAAATCTACATTGAGGTGTCGATTCTGGACTGGCTCGTTCGATTTAACCTTGGAGGCTTAAATTCATGAGGTACATGTTGCTGGTTTATCTCGATGAGCACGCGCTGAGCGACAGCGAACGGGAACATTGCTACGTTGAGTCGGCGCAACTCGCGCGCGATCTCAGTGCAAGGGGGAACTACGTTTCTGCTGGTCCGCTCCACCCGACGGCGACAGCCACCAGCGTTCGCGTTCGCAATGGCAAACGGTTGGTGACCGACGGTCCTTTTGCGGAAACACGCGAACAGCTCGGCGGTTATTACCTGATTGAAGCCCCCAACCTGGACGCGGCGATGAACATCGCCGAACGGATACCGGTGGCGAAACACGGAACGATCGAAATCCGTCCCGTGCTCGAGATCACTGGATTGCCGTCGTCCAACAGCTAGGTGCAAACGGAGGGAACAATGTAACCGCCGCGTCTCATGGAGACGCATGGAAGGAGAGATGTGATGGTAGCGAATGTTCAAACAGGCGCCTTATCCGGGAAGGGCGTTTGGGCCGGAAGGATCGTAAGCTGGCTCCCCGCACTGTTTCTGTTGCTGGACGGCGTTGCAAAACTCTTCAAACCTGCGCCAGTGGTAGAAGGCACGGTGAAACTCGGTTATCCTGAGAGCGTAATCATTCCTCTAGGGATTGTGTTGGTTGTCTGCACGGTGCTCTATCTGATTCCGGCAACGGCGGTGCTTGGAGCAATTCTGTTGACCGGATATCTCGGCGGCGCCGTCGCGACCCACGTGCGCGTAAGCGACGGCCTGTTCCCGATCGTGTTTGCCGTCACGTTTGGCGCTCTGATCTGGCTCGGAATCTACTTGCGTGATGCAAGAGTGCGCGAACTTGTCCCGTTGCGGACGTAAAAAAAGGAACCCTCGAGATGAATGTCCTACTTTGGATTCTTCAGGTGTTGCTGGCACTGCTGTTCCTCTTCGCCGGTGGCACCAAGTTGGTCCTGCCGATTGAATATTTGACCCAGCAGGGATCGCCCAATCAAGTGATGATGCCGGGGTGGTTCATTCGATTCATCGGCGTGTGCGAAGTGTTGGGCGCGCTCGGTCTGGTCCTGCCGGGCCTGTTAAAGACGCGACAGTATCTAACGCCACTGGCGGCACTTGGATTAGCGATCATCATGCTCGGAGCTGTTGTCCTCACCTTGATGGGCGACGGCTTTATAATGGCGATCACGCCGTTCGTCTGTCTGCTGTTGTTGTTATTCATCGCCTACGCCCGGTGGCGCGTGCGGCCGCATGGCCCAGGTCTCAAGTGAGCAATTATCGTGTTCGAATTTTGAAAGGAGAGAAACAATGCAAGTAAACCCGTACCTGATGTTCAATGGCAACTGTGCCGAGGCTTTCAAGTTTTATGAAAAAGCCTTAGGGGCGAAAATCGAAGCGATCATGCCCTTCGCGGGCAGCCCCGCAAGTGACAGTGTTCCTCCGGAGTGGGCCGACAAAACCCTCCACGCCAGCATGCTCGTCGGCGAGACGAGAGTGATGGGCTCAGATGCGCCGCCGGGACATTATCAACAACCACAGGGAATCTCCGTGTCGCTCTCGCTCCAGGACACAGCGAAAGGCGAGGAGATCTTCAACTCCCTCGCGGAAAACGGACAGGTCCAAATGCCATATCAGCCGACGTTCTGGGCGGCCGGATTCGGCATGTGCGTCGATCGTTTCGGCATACCGTGGATGATCAACGTCGAGCAAGCAGGCGCCCACGGTTCGCAATAGTGAAGATCCTACCGAACGAGGACAACACATGAGATACGTTGATGGATTTGTTCTGCCTGTTCCCGAAAAAAACTTGAAAGACTATCGCACCATGGCTCAGAAAGCTGGAAAAATCTGGAAAGAGCATGGAGCACTGGAGTACCTCGAGGCCGTCGGCGACGACCTCGAGGTAAAATTTGGGTTGCCGTTCACGAAGCTGGCGAAACCGAAACCCGGCGAAACAGTGATCTTCTCCTTCATCGTGTACAAATCGCGGGCGCATCGCGACCAGGTAAATGCCAAAGTCATGAGCGACCCGCGACTGAACAAGATGATGGAAAAGGGACCGATGCCATTTGACGTCAAACGCATGGCGTATGGTGGTTTCAAGGGACTGGTCGATCTATAAGCCGTGCGACTTATGAAGGTTCGACGTTTCAACTGGCCGCTGTGGCTCGGTTTTCTGTTAAGCGTGGCGGCAGTTTTTAGTTACTTCGCCGTCTTTGTTTGGTATCCGGTAACCCGGGATTTTCCGTGGGCCAACCTGCTGCTCTTTGTCGTTGCAGGCGCGTTGCTGTTCATGGGTGTGCGCCGCGCGTTCGCGGGTGAACGACGGCTTTCGAAGATCGTGGCCTCGATTGTCACGACTTTGAGCGTCGCTCTCATCGCGTTTTTCCTGTTCGGTTTCTTTGTCGCTGCACGTTGGTTGCCGGCGTCGAAAGGCGCGCCGCAAGTGGGCCAGAAGGCGCCGGACTTCATGCTGACCGACAGCAGCGGCAAAGCTGTTTCGCTCGATGAACTGCTGTCAACACCCGTCAACGGCACGCCGACAAAAGGCGTGCTGCTGATTTTCTATCGTGGTTACTGGTGACCATCCTGTAACTCCGAGTTGCGGGGTATTCAACAGAACATCGAGCAATTTAAAGCGCAGGGTATTCGTCCGGTCGCGATCAGCGTGGATAGTCCCGACGCGTCGCGTAACCTCGTGCAACAAGCGGGTTATACGTTTCCGTTTCTCTCGGATCAGAATGCAGAGGTGATCAAGCGCTATGACCTCGTTCATGCCGGTGCGGGAGAGAATGGCCATGACATCGCGCGGCCCGCGGAGTTTCTGCTTGATTCGACGGGAACCGTGCGTTGGATCCACCTCACCGAGAACTACTGGGTACGCGCGCGCCCCGAAGAGGTGCTTGAAGTTTCGAAACAACTTAAGTAGGACTTTCGCATGAAATATCTGTTGTTGATTCATCACGTCGAAGAGAGCGAGATCGATGAAGGACTGCGAGTGCAGTTGCTGAACGAGTCAGTGCAACTGTGCCACGAGTTGAACAAGAACGGGCAGTACGTCGACGCTGCGCCACTGCATCCGAGCTCCGAGACGATCAGTGTGCAGGTACGCGATGGGAAAAGACTGGTGACGGACGGCCCGTTTGCGGAGACGCGCGAACAGATTGGCGGCTATTTCATGGTGGAGGCCAGGAACATGGAAGAGGCCGTCGAAATTGCCGGGAGACTTCCGAGCGCGCGGATCGGCACGGTTGAAGTACGGCCCGTGCGGGTGGTCGAAGGTCTACCGGATCTCAAGTGATAAGGCAGTTTTTAAGTTTTATACGTTTATCTCCCGCTGGAACGTCTTCCAAACTCTTTTAGCGCTCGTCGCTGACCTCATCTACCTTCTTGCTTTTCGCGCGTGGCTTTGCTCGCCTCTCGGCGCGTTCGTATTCGGTGATCAGTTGCGCCTCGGCGAGCAGCACTTTGCGAAACGAGCTGAGCACCTTCAACAGCAAATCGAGTTTGCGTAAACTCTCGCGACGCGCGCGCATCGTGCCCAGGAAAAACTCCAGCTGTATTCGCCGGCGACAGTCAGCGATCGTCACCATGCAAGTGCCCCACTTGTACTCACCACCACGACTCGATTCGACTTCCGTGAGTATGTACGAAGTATGGCCGGTTGATACTGATGCGAGAAAGGTGCGTTTTCGGTAGAACGGAGTATTCATTGTGAGGTAGCTGGTCTAAGTTAAATCGTTTAGAACCACGTCTCACCACGTTGATGAGAATTGTTTCCGGGCCCCTTGATCAAATATCGTTGAATTAATTTGCCGCGCGCGTATAATACGCAGGCCTTCTCTCCTTGTCAACGATATTAGTTAAATGTCGTCCTCATTCAGGATGAGAAAAGAGGAATCGCAATGGACTTGCTCGACCACGTCGCAGCTCGAATTAAAGATCTGCGCGTCAGCTACAACAGCGGTGAAGGACTCTCACAGGACGCACTCGCTGCGCATCTGAAAGTCGCGCCGAATACGATCTCCAGGTGGGAAACTGGAACGTACCGGCCCAGTCTCAAGGACCTCGAAAGAATCTCACGCTTCTTCGGAGTCTCGATGATGTCGTTCTTTCCCGAAGACATGATCGACGATGACGAAGACGAAAACCTCAAGGCACTTCTGCGCACAGCCAGACAACTGCATCCTGCCGATCTGGAAGAACTGCGAAAGTACGCCGAGTTTCGCCGCGCGCGCGGGATCTACCAGGGCAAGACTCGACCGAGACCGGGCCGGAAAGGAGGAAAACACAAGTGAACCAACACGCTTATTACGAAGATCTGAAACAACTGGCCCGCCAGGTGCGTGCCGAGTTTGGCTTGCGATCGCCGCGCGTCGTCGAAAGCGATCTGCGACGGATTTACGAAAAGAATGGAATCGTCATCGACGATTGGCCGTATCGTTTGAGAAACCTGCGCGGCGCGTTCATCTGCGATCACCTGGGGACGACCGTGATGCTCGCGACTGGTTTGCCGCAGGATCCAAAAGTGTTCACGATGGCCCACGAGTTGAAACACTTCTATCGCGATCGACACCTGGGCATCTCCTATTGCGATCAATCGAACCTCGGTAAAACCCTCGAGATCGGCGCGGAAATCTTCGCCGCCGAATTACTCTTCCCGGACCGGGATTTCATGTCGCAAATGCAAGTCATGCGCGTCGGTACGAATCAGTGTCTGCCGCGCACCCTCGTTCGGTTGAAGCAAAAAACGAGGACCACGCTGAGTTATGCCGGACTGGCGATCAAAGCCGAACGGCTCGGCTACGCGCCGCCGCGTTCGTTAACCACGATCAAGACGTGGCGAAAGTTTGAAGAGATTTACGGCGAGCGAGCAGGAAGAGAGCCGACGTACTCGTGGCGCTAGATCGCGCGCGCAGTTCAGATGCTCGGATTGATGCGTTGCGGACGCCCGGCGGGCGTGCCGCGCGTCGCCAGTGGCCGAAAGATCGGCGTTAGCTGGCCACGCACTCGCGCTTCCCTGTACGGAACGGAGATCGACGGCGGACCAGGCGACTCGAGGTGCGAGATCAGGCGCAAGATGTCGCCTCTTCGCTGCGCATGACAACAGTAGAACCTGTCTCGGTATTCGATCAGGTAGATCGGGCGTTCAAACTCCTGCCACGAAGCATCCTCGATTTTGCGCGCTTTCGGATTCAGCCGGAGCAAACTGCCGGGCGGCAGTAACGGCCAAAGCATGCGGTCTGAGAAACCAACCACCACCAGCGGACCACCTTCCCAGTCTTCCTCGAGCATTAGCAGCATCGGCACATCAGCCCACGCGGTCAGGAGCCGGTTAGTCGCACTATCCCGATCGCGTAGCAACCTGATCAGTTCTCTCGGATCGATAATGTCTGCCATTGATTGAGGTCCGCCTGAGTGTTTCGAATTCTACCACGCTGCGTGCGATTAGCGAGGGTTGGGCCCGCGTCGCCTGTGGCCTCAGGTAAAACCAATTCGCGTCCTTGACACCCGGGTTGTGCTGCGATAATGTGCGCCGCCAAAAGCGGTCAGATTTCGCTAACGATTAGCTCAGAGGTTAAGCGCAGACTCCCAACTGGCCCCCGCATCAACGTGGTCGATTGCCGATCTTACCCGAGTTGGCCGGATCCGTTTTTGAGCCGATCGTCCAGGCAGATTCCAACCGCCGAACTAGCAATACGTTGACAGTCACCTTCGACAGTTGAATGTAGGTGGAGGCTTGCCAGCGTTACCTTGGTTCGAGCCCACGTATACATTCGACCCCAAAGATTATGCTTGCGCGCTATACTCAACTGAGTATAGCATCAGCGAAGAAAGCAGCGGACTTGGTCCGTGAAGGTTTGTAGCAAACGCTGGTAGTTACTCTATGCGATCGCTAAAGACTTCCTTGTCTGTCGGTCGGAGGCGATCGCGCATGAAAAGAACGAGACCAGTGGCCCCCACGACTCGAGGGAGTTGTCACTCGCCCGGCTTCTGATGCCGTTCTTTTCAGTTAAAAAGTTAGTGTGATAAACCGTCGGGGCGCACTGATTTTTAAAGGCGGCGATTCCGAGGGCGTTTGTGTGTCCGCATCTCACGTAAATCTCTGATTCCGTTCACTTTACCCACAATTTAGTTTTTGAGATCGGCCCCACCAAACGAGACATATAAGTGACATGTAACTTCCACCCACGTTCGTAGGAAGCTACACGGTCTCGAAACGGTTGAGAACAAAAACGGGTTCCAGTCCAAAAGCCCTAACCGGACTAATCCAGAAAGCCCAGAAACACGAATGCTGGATCAGCGCCGTGCGGCGACAAGACCAGAAGAGAGACGCGAGCAGTTGTTCACCGAGCGTTACGAAAGTCTGCTCGCGTGGGCCCTGCGCCTGACTAACCAGGACCATGAAGCGGCAGAGGACCTGGTACAGGATGCGTTTGTCCAATTCATGCTCGGGCGCACGGGACTGGAACAGATCGAGAACATCGACGGATACCTGAGAAGAATGTTGCGCTACATGCATGCCTCGCGAATGAGCCGTCAAGCGCAACGCCTGCATGACACGGCGCTCTCAGTTGCCGATTACGACTCGCTTACGTTGGGTTGGACGGCAATTGAACCCCCGCGCCGGATGCAGGCTTTTGAAGAGTTGCAACAGATCTGCTCCTACGCCTGTGCGCGAAAGGAATCGTCGCGCGCCGGCAGCGTGCTTATCCTCCGGTACTTTCACGACTACTTTCCCACCGAGATCGCCAGCGTTCTGGGCACGTCGCGCCACTGCATCGATCAATGGCAACGACTGGCGCGTCGTGAAGTGAAGCTCTTTATGAACGAGCCCGGGCGTTTGCGATTCGTCGATGCGAAACGCGTTGCTGAACGTTCGGCGGCGCGGGGCGTTACGGGAAGCGGTGAGCCGATGACCCAGTTGCGGCGAATGATTTTTCTTTCATGTCAGGGATGTTGTCTATCAGCGGGTGAACTGCACCAGATCTACTCGTTGGGCAACACGGATGCTCTTACGACGGCGCGGCTCGCGCACATCGTCAGTTGCCGTTTATGCCTCGATGCGGTGAACGGTCTGTTGGGGCTGCCGCTGTTGTCACAGCGAGGTCTGCCTGAACCGGCTACAGAGGAATCGGACAACGACGGGCCGCCGGCAGATAGTACCGGCGGTGGGACGTCCGGCGGTGGACCGGTGGACGTGCGGAAGAAGCTCGGGCGTCATTTGCGAGCAATCAGCGAGCACAAACCGCACGAGTTGCGGATCTCAGTAAACGGATTGCCGTTGAGTTCGTTGAAGATCAGTTCGGATCTAACGGAGGTCGATCTCAATCTGAATCCGGACGAGCCTGTCGAGTTTGTGGAGATAACCAGCGAGCAGGGCGTTCAGTTGTTGTTCTTCAGCACCGGAACAGGGTCCGAATTCGAGCAATGGGCCTGGATCGAGCTGAGCGAAGGTCGCACGCTGGCTGCATTCCTGAGACTTAACGATGGGGCAAGCCTCCGCGTGATCTATAAAGATCCGTTGCCTGCGGCGCTTTCCGCCAATCAGGAAATGCTGAGCAGGACCGGGTTGTCCTCACCCCTTGCAGTGGTCCATGCCGTCGACGAAACGATCGAGTCTTCGGTGACGACTCGTCGTCCGGTCGATCTTCTCCGGTCATGGACCAGGCACCTTGTCAGTTTTCTAAAACGCAGTGAAGTTGAGGCTCGCGATCCCGCCGTCGAAGGCGAAGGCGGATCTGCGGATCCGGGTTTAACCCTCTTCATGGGACAACTCGACCGCCGGCGCGCATGGACACGACCCGGGTTCGTGGCGGTGGTGATTGCTGCGCTCCTTCTAGGAGGTGCGCTGATCTGGATGAACCGAACAAAGCCGGCCCTGACTGGGTCGGTCTTGTTGGACCGTGCCGGCATCGCGGAGCAAGCCGTTGAACAGTTGGGCGACCAGGCCAGTCATCGCTTCATCAATCTGGAGGAACGTCGTTCGCCGGAAGGGGCGGTTGTTTCAAGGCGGCGCATCGAGATCTGGCAAAACCATGCCACGGGTGATCGCGCACACCGACTCTACGATGAAGCGAATCAACTCCTCGCCGGTACGTGGGAAAAGGCGGGCGGCGCGCGGTTAGTTTATCAACACGGTTCGAAAGCGCAGTCGCAAGCGGCGCCGGCATCGCCGGCGGATCTGCTGCTCAATTTAGAAAACATCTGGCAGCTCGATCCCTCCGCCAGAGTCTTCGGCAACCTGATTGCCGAACCGTCGGCGGTGAATGTCGAGCAGCGTTCGACCAGTTACGTTCTGACATATGAAAAAGAGCGGGCGATTGGAGCCAGTCGTCTGTTGAAAGCCGCACTGACGTTGAACCGGTCTGATCTGCGTCCGATCGAGCAGACTTTGCTGGTCCAGCGTGGTGGTGACTTACGCGAATTCCGGTTTGCCGAAACGAGCTTTGAGCTAGTGCCCAGCAAGGCTGTGGACAAAGCCGTATTTGAGGTTGAACCGGAACTGATAGGAGGGGCCCGACCAACTGGCAGGACCGGCGACTGGGCGCACCGGGACCTCACCTCGAGCCGTGTCCCTCCGTCGATGAGCGCGTCGACCCCAGCCGTAGCCTCGGCCGAGCTGGAAGTCGACGTAGCTTACTTGCTCAATCAGGCAAAGGCCGACCGGAATGAGCAAGTTGCCCTCACGCGCAGCGCAGGTGGGTCGTTGCGCGTTGAGGGGATTGTTGAGACCGAGCAACGAAGGAATGAGCTGCTGCGCGCTCTCGCCCCGGTGGGCCAGAACCCGGCGGTGACGATTGACATTCGTACGGTCGACGAGGCGCTACGTCGAACGCCACCCTCAGGCGAGATCTCCATTCATCAGGCGGAGCTGACGGCGAGCACCGTCGCCGTCGATCGCGAGCTCAGAGACTACTGGTCCAAACAGGGTTCAACTGCTGGTCACGATGTCGATGACGCCGTGAGGTCATTCTCTTCACGCACGGTAAAGCGGGCCTACGACGCGCTGTTTCACGCCATTGCCTTAAAGCAACTGATAAACAGGTTTGCGAATGTCGACATGCGCACGGTGGCGCCGGACGCACGCGCCAAGTGGCTGGCGATGGTGCACGAGCAGGCCCGTGCGTTCGAGCGCGAGACGGCGCTGTTGCGCCACGAGCTGCAACCGATCTTTTTTCGCGGCGCCGAAACGGATGTGGCGGAGCCATCACCGATTAATAGCGACGAGGATCTGTCGGCGGCGGTCGAGAAGCTGCACAAACTGGCGCTGTCGAATAACGACGCAGTGCGCACAGCATTCACGATCTCTTCGAGGAGTTCCGCAGTAGCGCTGAAATCGTCGTTCTGGCGGTCGTCGGCGAATGCGCAAGCGTTGGCCCGGCAAATCGAGCGTTACGGCCAATGAGTTGTCCAGTGAGCTGGCCGGTTGGTTGGAAGTCTCGGTTCCCACTTGGCGATTTCGGAAGTCTTGATTGAGTTTGGTTCGATGAGCCCCAGGTAAACGTTTTCGTCGGTGCGGAGTCCGGGACGACGAAAGCGAATCTCAAACACGCTCTGCCCGGAAGCGTCTTAACCACAGGAGAAACTCGCGATGCCCAGAACCCCAGAAGTCTGCTCGTCTGCCTTCTGTCCTCCGTCTCAGGTAGCCTACGATGAAAGGGCCGTACTCGCCTCACCTAAGCCGGATGCTCATCCCACTAGTTCGCCGATCCCAATTGGCGCGCTGTGTTTGTTGCTCTTCGTTGCGTTTCAGTCCTCGCGAATCGCGGTCTATGCGCAGGGCGGCACCGCCACGTTGAGCGGAACGGTCATCGATCAAAACGACGCGGTGGTGCCGGGGGTTAATGTCGCAGTTATCAGCATCACGCAGGGGTTCCAAAGATCTACGACGACGAATAGAGAAGGCGCTTATGTCGTCCCTTCATTGCCGCCGGGTACCTACACCGTCAAGGCAGAGCGCGAGGGATTCACAACCGCGGAGATTCCCGATGTCGTTCTGAACGTGAACGATCAGGTGAAGCTGAACATTCCTTTGAAAGTCGGTTCGTTGAGCCAGTTAGTCGACGTATTGCCGACGCCGCCACTACTCGATCAATCACCGGCCGTAGGTACGACGGTCGATCATGAATTCGTCACAAACATCCCGCTCAACGGAAGGAGCGTTCAATCGCTCCTGACGCTCTCTCCCGGAGTTGTACTGACGAAAACCAGCGTCACGGAACAGGGGCAATTCAGCGTCAACGGCCAGCGTGCAAACGCGAATTATCTGACCGTCGATGGAGTGAGCGCCAATATCGGAATCATTCCGGCGGGCAACATCGGTCAGAGCAGTACCGGTGCGTTGCCGGGATTCAGCGTCTCAGGCGGGACCAACAATTTGGTATCGATCGATGGGGTCCAGGAGTTCAGAATTCTCACTTCGACGTTCGCGCCCGAGTTTGGCAGGACGCCGGGCGCGCAAGTCACGATCGCCAGTCGCGCCGGCACCAACTCGTTTAGCGGAACGTTGTTCGAATACCTGCGCAACGACGTTCTGGATGCCACTGACTGGTTCGTCAACGCAAATCCATCACTCCGGAAAGCCGCGCTCAGGCAGAACAATTTCGGCGGTGTATTCGGTGGTCCATTGCTGCTCCCGAGTTTCGGAGAAGGGACTCGACCGCTCTGGTATGACGGCCGGAACCGCACGTTCTTCTTTTTCTCATATGAGGGATTGCGTTTGCGCCAACCTTTCTTCGCGGCGACAGACGTTCCGTCCCGCGCGGGCAGACAAGCTGCGCCGGCGGGAGTAAAGACGTTATTGAATGGCTTTCCGGTGCCTACCGGCCCCGACCGGGTAAACGGGTTGGCGGACTTTGTCTCGAGCTATTCCGATCCTTCGAGTCTCGATGCAACCAGTCTGCGGGTGGACCAGGTGGTGGGCAACAAGTTGAGTCTTTTCGGAAGATTCAGCTATTCGCCGTCGGAATCCGCGCAGCGCGGCGCGAACCAGTCGCCGTTGAATAACATAAACCTCGTCAATATCAGGACGCTGACCCTGACCTCAGGCGCAACCTACATCGCATCACCCACAGTGACCTCGGATATTCGCTACAACTACAGCCGGAACCGGGGCCTCAGCTCATTCATCGTGGACGGCTTGGGAGGTGCGGTGCCGCCGGCAGATAACCTTCTGTTTCCGACGCCCTACTCGTCGACGGATAGTCTGTTGTTTTTCCTGGTCGCAACCGGCGCCCGGAATACAGTGCTCACCACCGGAAAACTCTCCGACAACTTGCAGCGACAACATAACGTCGTGGGAAACGTTTCCATTGTTTGGCGTGACCATCAATTCAAAATCGGCGCTGACTACCGGCGCATGGAGCCGTTGTGGAGGAACCGCGTCTATGGTCACACGGTTCAGTTTTCAGGAATACTGTCGCCAACCGGGGCCGCTTCTGCGGGTACGGCTGTTTCCGGAATCGCGGCGGTCGCGGTGACCAACGCGTCAGAAACGAATTCGGCAGTTTTTGACAACATATCGAGCTACTTTCAAGACACCTGGAAGGTTTCTCGCGAACTAACTCTGACCTATGGTCTGCGCTGGGAAATAAACCCCCCGCCAAGGGGAGACAAGGGATTTGTAAGCCTTACCGGACTGGATAATCCGGCCACATTTGCCGTTGCGCCTCTCGGCACCCAGCTTTACGAAACAACTTACGGCAACGTTGGACCACGTATCGGCGCGGCATACCACCTGCGACAGCAGACCGAGTCCGCAACCGTAATACGCGGAGGCTGGGGTATCTTTTACGACCTGGGTTCAGGTTTTCTGGGAAACGCTTTCAACAGCTTTCCCTACTCGCGTTCGCGACCGACGTTCTCAACGCCATACCCTCTGCTCCCGGCAGTCGCGGCGCCACCGCCATTCAGCATCGATCAAACGTTTACGAGTACGGTCTTTGTGGCGGATCCACATCTGAAATTGCCGCGCACCTATCAATGGAACGTGACGGTCGATCAGTCTCTAGGCGGGAATCAGGTGGTCAGCGTTGCTTATGTCGCCGCGAAAGGACGCGATCTGCTGCGTCTCGAACGTTATTCAAACCCAAATCCTAAATTTAGTCTGGTGGATGTGAGCAAGAACACGGCGAGTTCTGATTACAACTCGCTCCAGCTCCAGTTTCGTCGCAGGCTATCTCGAGGCTTGCAGGCGCTGGTCTCCTATACATGGTCCGAGTCTCTCGACAATGCGTCGGGCGACTCTCTCTTTCTGACGCCCAGTGAACGACTCGATCCGGAGCTCGATCGGGGACCGTCCGATTTCGACATTCGTCATCAATTCTCAGCGGCTGTTACTTACAACATTCCCACTCCTGGTTTCGGCGGCTTGGGCCGGCAGCTGTTAAAGGATTGGGCCATCGATTCGATCTTCGCAGGCCGATCCGGTGCTCCGGTAAATGTCGTCTACACCCGCAACATCGGTTTTGGCAACTTCAGCTTTCGACCGGATCTGATCGAAGGAATACCGCTGTACATCGACGATCCGGCGGCTCCGGGTGGTCGCCGGTTCAATAACCAGATTGTTGTGATCCCGGGTAATCCTCGACCGCAGGTTGGCCCCTTTCTGGCGCCGGTGGGGAACCGCCAAGGCAACCTCCCGCGCAATTTCCTGAGAGGATTTCCGGTCTATCAACTCGATCTCGCGTTCCGGCGCGACTTTCAATTGAAGGAACGAGTCAGACTCCAGTTTCGGACCGAAGCTTTCAATATCTTTAACCACCCGAATTTTGCCGATCCCAACAACACGATCTACGTCGGCAACGCTGCGAACCCGGCATTCGGGTTCTCACAGTCGATGTTTGGCCGGAGCCTGGGAACCGGTGGCGCGACCGGCGGGTTCAATCCTCTTTACCAGATCGGTGGCCCACGCTCGATTCAGTTCGCTTTGAAGCTGATGTTCTGAGGAAAACAGGACCATGCACTTTAAACCAAAGCATCTTCTGCTCCTGTTTCTCAGCCTCGCGCTCGGCCTGATTAGGCCGGTTGACGTTGCGAGATCACAGACCAACGCAAATGGCCGCGCGATGATGCCTGAGGATCTGCTAACGCTACAGGCCATCAAAGAAACTGCTTTCTCACCGGACGGAAAGTGGCTGGCCATCGTCGTCGAACGACCACAAAGGTCTGGTGAGGCGTACGAACGTGGATACCTGGGGGGACTCGAGCGCAGCGATGTCTGGCTCGCCTCAACAGATGCTAAGAAACTGATTAACGTTACTCGCGGCCACTTGCATCACGCGGGATACTGGAACCCGGTTTGGTCGCCGGACAGTAAGCGCCTGGCAATGGTTTCGACGCGGGGCAGCGATAACGTCCGCGCCTACATTTACGATCTGCAAGCTCAATACCTGCGCATGGGCATCAAAGACGGTGTGGATCTCAATATGCGGATTGAAACGCCGGAGCGAAGTGGGTGGACGATCGCGTGGCTTGGTCCAAACGAGCTGCTGGCGGGTGTTCTGCCCGCCGGTACTCGTCCGTTACCGATGGATGAATCGGAACGGACCTTGCGCATCTCGCAAAAGGCGATGGAGGACGTAAAGCGGGGGCGAGGTGTCACCGCCAGTATTCTCGATACGGAAGGGATAGAGCGCTCCGCCGTTCAACAGAAGAACGTAACTCTGACTTTGGTGGACGTATTCACCAACAAAGCGCGCGCCATAACGCCAATTCCGCTGATCGAGACCCGCTTGTCGCAGCGTGTCGTTTCAATTTCTCCGGATCGGCGCCATGCAGCGATACTGGCGACTGATTACCCCAATTCCGTTTCGTCCGATCGGCGTCCCACCACCGAGGACATCACGCGGTTGAGACTTGGCGTTGCGAACCTGACGAAAACAAATGACGGCCTTGGGTGGGTGCAGAATGTGCGGCCCGCAAGCTTTAGTCTGGCGGTGATCCCGACATCGATTCGTTGGGCGCCGTCAGGGTCAACGTTTGCCTTCATCGGAACTTCCGCTACAGATGTGCCGCCCGCTGTTTTTACGGTGAAGGCCGATCAGGACAAACCTGAGGCGGTTGCGGCGTTGAAAAACGACGATGTCAGCGGCGACGCGCAGTTTCTAACGGCGGAGGATATTCAATGGGCAGCGAACGGAGCGCTGCTGGTTTACGGCTACGCGGGAACCACCAGCAGTGTTCGAGCGGAGGCCTCTCTTAAGGACATTCGCGGGTTTGTGCGTGATAACAACCAGGAGACTGCAAGGCGCAACTGGTGGATCATTTCATCGCCCAACTCTTATCACAATCTAACGCGCGAGTTGGCCCAGTCTCCGCGAATGCTCTTCAAGACACGCAACCCGAATCTCATGCTCGGCGCAAGCAGCGGACGCGTTTGGACGGTGGATCTAAATTCACGATCAACAAAAGCGTTAACTGCCGCGACGTCGGTCATATGGCCGCGCGTTGCCGATGCCGCTCGAGCGACTGACCATCTGCTTGTTACTAGTTCAACAGACAATGGCGCGGATGTGCTTCGTGTCGACGTGACTGGCGCCGCGCCTGTTAATCTCGGCACGATGCCACGTCGCGCAGTTTTCAGTGACTATTCCCCATCTCGCCAGCAGATCGCCTACGAAACCGAAGTCACCGAACTGCGCCTCACCGGTAACAACCAGAAACAGCCAATCACCCTGCTTTCCTTGAACCGGCAACTCGATGCCATCGCAAAGCCGGCATATCGCAACTTTCAGTATCAAACGATCGACGGTAAACAGCTCTCCGGATCCTTACTCCTGCCGTATGGTTACACAGCCGGCCGACGGTACCCGTTGATCGTTTCTGTTTATGGAGGCGGTGTGTCCCCCGCCGGAGATTGGGCCAGTCCTTACAAGTCCGGGGGACGCATTTACCCGGATCCTTTCGTTCTGGCAGGCCATGGTTACGCGGTTCTCGTTCCGAGCATTCCCCTCGCACCCATGGGCGTCCAAAGCGATCCGATGCTCGAACTCGATAAGGGTGTCAAACCCGCTGTCGATAAGGTTGTCGAGATGGGAATCGCCGATCCCGATCGCACAGGCCTTGTCGGTTTCAGCTATGGCGGATATACCGTTTATGGATTGGTCACACAGACCGAGCAGCGGTTTAAAGCCGCAGTCGCAGTTGCCGGCCTGACTGATTGGCTAAGTCTTTATGGAAACCTGGATCCGCGTCATCGATTTGACGACGTGCCGAATCCATTGTGGGCACCTTACTTGTTAGAGTCGCATCAGGCGCGTATGGGCGTGCCTCCCTGGGTAGACCTCGATCGGTACATACGCAACAGTCCATACTTCCACGTTCACAAAATAATGACGCCACTGCTGATGATTCATGGAGAGTTGGATGCGCACCCACTTTCTCAACCGGAACAGGTCTTTGTCGCCCTGAATCGTTTGGGAAAACGCGCAAAGCTCGTGCGCTACCTCGCCGAGGGACACTCCATTCAGACCCCCGGAAATACGCTGGACATGTACCGTCACATACTGGACTGGTTCGACGAGTTTCTGCTGAATCGACAGTCCAACCAGTCGGCGAAAGGCAAATAAATCCACCGCAGTGCTGTTTCGTGACAGGCAGGAGACAGTGGCCTGCCTCCTGCTCTACCACATCTCCGTGCGTTACTCGTCGAATTCGACGTATGGCGCGACGGCGCTGGTGAATTTGTCATCGACCTCTTCAGGGGCATTCGGCAGGCCAATCTCAATTGCGACCTCAGCGCTGCCAAGCTCCACAGTTTCGAAGGATTCGTAAGTCATCGGATTGTCTCCTTTCAAAGTTTCTGCCTACGGTTACGCTTCATGAAGCCCAGTCAAATTGTTAACGGTGGGAAATACCGCGGCGTCCCCCGACACCGGAAGTATCTGCTATTCGAACTCGACGTAAGGCGCCGTTCCGGGAACGTACTTCTCCTCGAGTTCCTCATGGCTAAAAGGCATGCCGATTTCGATCAACGCTTCCGCCTGACCGAGTTCGACCGCTTCGAGTGCTTCGTGAGTCATGGCCCTTTTCCTCCTTTCTTTAAGAATCGAGTCGCAAGAACGCATCACCTCTCACTCACCTTCAGTCTTGGAAAGAACAATGTCGAACGTTCAGAACTCGACGTACGCTGATGTCGCCGAATCAAACTTGTCCTGAAGTTCTTCATGCTGGCCCCAACCGAGTTCGATCAACGTTTCCGCTTGACCGAGTTCGACTGCCTCGAATAATTCGTGAGTCATGGCCGTTTCCTCCTTTCCGCAGTGATCAACTCGTGGCGTTCGCAGGGCGTGACACCAAAGGCAGGACTGAACGTGCGTCTGCATTGTCAGTGGAGTTCAGAATCCCACCGTGGTGTCGAAACGACTGCAGCCAGATCTCCAGCGAGATTGTTTTAAGTAGTGCGCCAACATTGAGTTTCGCGCCGTGTTTTGCCAGGCTGACAGCTGACCGCAGTCGTTCTCGATCTACGTAGCCAAGTGAACAAACCAAAGGATCCGCAAGTAGTGAATCGACGTTCTTGCTTTGCCTCAAAAGACCTTTGTGCATTGCTTCGCTGATTTCGCCCTTGCCCGGGCGGTTCAGGACCTTCTCGGGCAGGTCGTTTCGTAGCGCTCTGCGCATCAACGACCGCACCTCGCCGGGCCGCAACTTCTGTTCGAAGGGAATCGCGAAAGAGAACTCGACCAGTGGCCGATACAGCAACGGCGATCGCAGTTCGATACCGTCTCTTTCCGCATATCCACCGCTCGCAATCATGCGAATGAGCTGCTGGAAAGCACCGGACTGGATTCGCTTCCCCGGATCGTCGAAGCCGTAAGGATCTCGAGGTATAAGAGTCCGTTCCCGCAAGCGCATCTTTCGCACAAACGTTTGGTCGAGCCACTCCGGAACCAACAGCTTGGGCTGAAACAGTGCTTTTACAGCGTCGGGCATGAAGGGAAGGAATGCCATTTTCCACAGCGTATGCAGGTAAGGTTGTTTGAACGCCTTGCTCCACACCTGTGTGCCTCGATGGAGCGCCGTGAAGTTGCGGTCCGTTAACAGTTTCGACAGTTGAGGCGAAGGAATTGGCATGTTCCAGAAAACCTGATCGCCACCGAGACCATTGAGCAGCACGCGCGCATTGCGTTGGACCATCTCGTCATGCACTTGATCCAGCCGGCGGGGAACGCAGAGCAGAGGAGTCGGCACGCGCAGAAACGATTCCTTGGGTGACGGAATTGCGAGCCAGTTTGAATCGTCACTCAGGTGAAACCCCTGTTGGCCCACGTGCTGCTCCACCGCACGCATGAACGGGCGCTCGTCGGAAGATCGCGCTTCGTCGAACACGATTGAAACGCTCTGAAGCTCTTTCGCCTCAGCCTGTCCATTCCGGATTAGTTGACTCGCAAGACAAACGACCGTGCTCGAATCGAGTCCGCCACTCAGAGTCGCCCAGATGGGACGATCGTCCGTCCGCAGGCACTGGCCCACTCCTTCGAGCATCAGATGACGGCAATGCTCCTCGTATTCGGCGTCGCTTTTGTAGACGATGTCTTTGATTGCTTCCGGTCGCCAGAAACGGGTCGACGTGAGCTTTCCTTCACGAGCAATGAGCAGGTGTCCCGGTTGGACCGGATAAAAATCGCGGACCGGTGTCCGCGCAGCGTCGGGAAGAGTCACCAGGTAGGTAGAGACATATTCATGGTCCAACTCCGGCGACTTGCCTGTGATCTCGATCAGCGCCACCAGATCGGACGACACAAACAACTCGCTGCCACTGCGGTGGTAGAACAACGGCCGAATACCGAACGGATCTCGCGCGAGCAACAGACTGTTTGACCGGCGATCGTAGTGAACGATCGCGAAGTCGCCGGCGATTTTTGAGAGGAAACCTGTTCCATGCTGCTGCAAACCGGCACTTACGATGGCCGCATCAGTTCGATCCTCGCCGGCTCTGATACGCAGCAGCTCAATCAGTTCCTGACGATTGAACAAGATCCCGTCCATCACGAGAACGTCACCGCCAGTTGTGACCAACGGCTGCGCTTCCAGCCACGACTCGCGCGTGGTGTGCAGCGCACTGAAGCACACGCCGATGTTTTGCGAGCAGTAAGACGAGTTGCCGTCTGGTCCCAGGGGCGACAGCATCTCGCCGAGTTTCTTCAACCGCTCGACGTTAACTGGACCGTCGTCAAAATTGAATATTGCGCCAATGCCACTCATCGCTACACCTCTTGCTTGACGAAAGAGTCTTTTGCGTATTCACCAGCTCGCGATCTCTCGGAAGTACTTGCGGACGTTCTGATGGTCCCCGACAACCCGGCCGTCAACCTCCACCCAGGCATGCGCATGAAACGGTTGTTTGCGGACGCCGATCTTCATGTCGGCCTGAAACCCGTGCTGCCGCAACAGGCTCGTGGTCACGGAAGCTTTCTGCAAACACAACGTTTGTTTCGGATACCACACTGCCGCCGTGTGCACTGCTTCGCACAGCGCCGGCAGTTCGGCTCCTTCATTCGGCCGCCGCGTGTTTGCGATGGGCCACTTGCGAATGATTTTGTGCCGCGCTTCAAACCCGCCAAACCTGCGAATCACTTCGTAAAAGGCAAATTCAAGAAACGCAGCGGCGTGGACGTTACGAAAGCGGATCAAGGCGTTGCCGGTCTGGCGAATCGCAGTCGCGCCGGCCATGCATAAGCGGCACTTGAGCATTTGCAGTCTCGAGCGGCCGCCTGACTCGTTGGTCTCCAGCAGTCCATCGCGCGTCAATTGTTGCAGGATACGTTGAATCGCCGATTCGACTTTTTCGCGAGGCTCTTGCGCAAACTCTTCGTCATGGTCCATCAGCTGGTTTACTAGTTCAGCTTCGGTAATACCATCGCGATGGGCTGCAAGAACTGACCACACCTTGCTACCGCTTTGAATCAAGCTGTGAAACTTACCGCCATAGACGTCGAGGATGATTGTTCCGTCTTCGTCAGCGCTGAAACACACGTCGGCGGCGACACGGTAAGCAGGGGGCCGATCCTTAGAATCACCGTTTTTCATCAAACCTACTCCTTCATCAGCTTGCCAATCTCACCTCTTCCAGCGACGCAGCTTTGCGCGATTCGAGCGCGCGCAGCCATAGCTCAACGGCGAGAACGCCCAGCAGTTCGCCATTAACGTTTTGCATTCCATGCCGGATCAGCTTCGCGGTCTCGGCAAACGCTGTTGCGTCAACAAACCCGTACTCACAAACACGCGGCTGTTTGAACAATTTCTCGACTTCGCGCCAGTTGTTCGCCAGCGTGCGGCAAAGCGCTTCGGTGGACCATCGCTTGCTCTGGCGCGTGAGAACTGCGGGCGGCAACACATGTTTCAATGCGCGGCGTTGCAGTGATCGGTTTTCGCCGGGTCGCAGTTTTTGGCCCATCGGAATCGCCAGTAGGAATTCGACGAGAGGCCGGTGCAGGAAAGGGAATCGATACTCGGTAGAAACACGATCTCGGTAGTAGCAACTGGCAACCGCCCGGATTGCTGACAACAGCATGCGAGCCTGCGCTCGCGCACTCGGTAGTTCGAAACCCCACGCATCAGAAAGGTGTGTACTTCGATCGACCAGCTCGATCTGCTTCGCAAAATCTCGATCTATGAGTGTTGGTGTAGCGAGCTTTGGACTTAAGCGACTAAGAAGAGATCCCGGCAGACTCGGCAGCACTGCTGCGCGCCAAAAAGTGCCCGCGTAGGAGTCTCGCGTTGCCCGGCTCCACAAACTGATCTGCCGGTGCAACGAACCAGGCTTGAGTTGAACAAGCAGATCGGCGAGTTCCGGAGATATCTCGGCGCCGCTCCACAGCAGGTTGTCGCCGGCCACTCCCGAAAGCAAAACTTTGCTCCCGCTTTGCCGCATCTGTGCGCGGACCCAATCGTGTCGCGCAGTGAAGCGGTAGGTGGGGTTTGGTCTGACGATGCCGGCGAGGTTCAGGTCCAGAAAGCGGCCGACGGATTCGTCTTCGTGGAAGTGATGCCCCCGCTGCCCTCTCCGCGTTTCGACCTCCCCGATGAACTTCCGTTCGTCTGAAGCGGGAGCGTTGTCATAAACATAGGAAACGGTTTCAAGCTGTGACGTGTCTGCTTCGCCCGACTCGATGATCTGGTCCGCCATGCAGACAATTGACGAGGAGTCGAGACCTCCGCTAAGTTCTGCCCAAACAGGACCATCCGCTCGTAATCGACAACGAACCGCGTCTCGAA
>CBFGMX010000091.1:0-20751 GCA_965649955.1 uncultured bacterium | reverse complement strand
TTAAAATCCGTTGTCCGAAAGGACGTGCGGGTTCGACTCCCGCCCTCGGCACCATTCCTAATCTCCCTGTTGAGTTAAGGACATTCGATTACTGATTGGTAGGATCGGGTCCCGTTCACGGTCCGGTTTGAAGCGATGGAGCCGCCATGACAACCCAGCGAATCTTTCTCAGCTCCTCAAAGTTGACCGCTTACGGTGCTGTCTTTGTCGTCCTGACCATGCTTGCGATGGCTGGCACGGTTTTGGGCCAGCAGCTAAAGCGAGCTTCAGTAAGTGATGCGCCTCGGGTACGGCGTACTGGGCCAGGCGATGCCAAGACCTCAGCCGCGCGACAGCGCTTCCTGGAGATGTTCGCTCGGGCATACTATCCCGGACGAACCGGCCAACTGCTGATCGTCCCACGTGAAGGCGACTTCATCACCCGGTCTGAGCCGAACTACGCGTACATGCACGGTTCACCGTGGGCGTATGACGTCTTGATTCCTATTATGTTTGCGGGCCCTGCGGTGAGAACCGGAGTGTACTCGATGTCGGCCGTGCAGCAGGACGTGGCGCCAACGCTTGCGGCTGCGCTTGGAGTGCAAATGCCCCCGACCGCGACAGGCCATGTCTTGCCGGTCTTGCGGACAGATTTTGCGAGACCCCGAGTGGTTATGCTGATAGTCTTGGATGGCATGCGTCGGGATTACTTCGATCGCTACGCAGCCTCCATGCCAACGCTCACCGCCATACGACGGCACAGCGCCTGGTTTGATCAGGCGAGAGTCAACTTCCTCCCGACGAACACCGCTGTTGGGCACTCGACCATCTCGACGGGAACCGATCCGCGCGTGCACGGAATCACTGGTGTCAGTGTGTACGACCGCACGCGCCGCCAGCGACACGACATGTTCGCCAGAGCAATGCCACAAGTCCTGATGGCATTAACACTGGCAGACGTCTGGCAGCTGGCGACTGCCGGTCGATCGATCATATTGGCACAGGGGAGTATCGACCGAGCGGCGACGCCGCTCGCGGGGCATGGTGCGTGCCAGTTGAATGGAGCGCCAGTCGTGCTCGCAAGCTACGATCAGCAGACGGGCAACTGGACCACAAACCCCGACTGTTTCCGGCTGCCTGAATATCTGAAGGATCGAAACGCGAGAACACTGTGGCCGGCTAGCGGGGAGTGGATGGGTCATAAAATCGACTCGGCTGCCGAGGTGCGCTATTCGGGTTTATTTCCAGCATTCGAAGCCGAGGCGATGGCCGCGATGATCGAGCGCGAGCCAGTAGGCGAAGATAACGTTCCTGATCTTATTCTGTTGAATTATAAAGGTGCGGATTTCGTGGGCCACAAGTACGGCCCAGATTCCAACGAGCTGCGCGTCACGCTCGGGGAAATGGACCGTCAGTTGACGCTGATGCTTAGTGTCCTACAGGCAAAGGTTGGGAATAACTATCTCCTGGCAGTGACTGCGGATCATGGTATGCCGCCGGAACCGTCGTCGCCGGACCGCCGGCACTTTGCGCCGGCGATCGTAGACCTGTTGCACCAGAAGTTTGATCCTGCAGCGAAGCAGCTGATTACATCTTTCGAACCAGAAAATAGTCAGATCTTCGTCGATGAGGACCGACTGTCAGATCTTGGTCTGACGCTGCGCGACTTGGCTCATTTTCTCGAATCACAGCCGTTTCTTTTTGCGGTGTTCACAAGGGACGATGTGCGACGTGCCGCTGAAGTCGCGAAGCCTGTGACGCCGACGCGCAGGCACTTGAAGTACAAATAGACTAACCGACCATCCATGTTATCGCCGAGCATTCTTCAATGAAGAACTTTCAACGCTCTATTATCATATCGGTCTTGAAGAGCTCTCGGTCAAAGAGCTTGGGTTGATGCTGGAACGAGATCCCACTAGCGATAGCTACACGATCTATGCGCGCGACTCATGTCTCGATCCCATCAGAAAAGATCCGGCTTGCATTCAATTCATGACCGTGATGAAGACTCGCTGGGAGGCTACCGCAGCGAATTTGGATGAGGAGCCTCTCGTAAGTGTCAAAACATTCTTATGCTGAGATGGGGCTAAGATGGTGGCACTACGTGTTGATACGAAGCCAGCCGAAGCGATACCTTGACGACCGCTAGGCGCGTAAATACTGGTTCATATCGTTTCGTAAGACTAGGTAATAGCCCGATCAGTGGACTTAAAATCCGTTGTCCGAAAGGACGTGCGGGTTCGACTCCCGCCCTCGGCACCACAAGAGAATCAAACCGCCTGAACAAGGAGATGAGCGATGCCCCGCCAATCTACAAGGTCGCTTTATTCGCTCCTGCTCCAAGCGGAATTTTAACCCCCGGAATGGTCCAATAATCGGTGAGGTGTCACAAAGCCTGAGCTTAGCGCTGAAAATGACTCAACTCTAAACGAAGATGTGGCTAAGAAGGTGAGGCCTCCGACGCCCTTTTGTACTGTTCCCACTGTTGCTTCAGCTTTGCCATCAGCGCCTGAAAACGCGCATCCTGACGAAGATTATCCAGACTGTGATCTCTTTCGAAGAGAACGTAGCAAGGAAATCCATCGTTAGCGACTGCTTCCAACCACTTAATGGCCTGTTCGTGCCGGCTCATGATCGCGTAAGCACAAGCGATGTGATAAGCGGTGTGGTGGAAGTGTCCGAACCCCTTTCCGCGTTCGATTGCCGACTGAATTTTCTCCTCGGCTTCACGGTGTTGACCGGCGGAAGCTGCGAGGATCGCCTGTAAGCTGGTATATAGACCGCGGTTGTCCGCCGGATAATCCTTTAAGAACTTCTCGAGCGTTGCTACTGCCTCCTCTTTTCTCCCCAAGTTAATGAGAGCAAAAACAATCTGATGGCCCACTAACGACGGATTGACTTCCGGAGGAATATTCCGCAAAGCCGCGAGAGCCTGTTCATGTTTACTTTGAAACAGCAGCACTTCTCCTACACGGAAGCGGGCCAGGTTGTTACTCGGATTGGTGGCCAACGCTTTGTTCAACTCGGCTAGCGCTTCATCGAGAAGTCCCACATGACTCAGAACTAACGCAAGTTGATTTCGCGCCTCATCCAAACTTGGATTCAAAGCCAAAGCGCGGCGATATTCCTGCATAGCTTGGTCGTGAGGAAAATGGTTGGCTGGAGTCCAAAGCAGCCGTCCACGCGCCAGATATGCCTCCGGTAAATCCGGATCTAACGCAAGCGCCTTTTCCACTGCAACAAAAGCCTTCTCTGGCAGATCCTTCTCATTCGGTGCAAACAAAAACAGCTTCCACACATAGGCCTGGGCCAACTCAGCCCAGCCAGCAGCGAACTCCGGATCGCTGGTGACAGCGCGGTTAAGCGCCTGAATCGCGCTTTCGTTATCTGCTTTCGTTTGGCGATTAAGGTAGTAGCGTCCACGCAAAAAATCGTCGTACGCCGCAGGGTTGATAGGACGCGCGCGTTCTAGACGCGACTGCTCCTGGGGGGTCAGCTTGATCTGAATCGCTTGAGTTATTGCGGTGGCTACTTCGTTCTGAACTCTGAGGACATCGCTCAGGTCACGATTGTAGTTTCCGGTCCAAAGATGTTCCTCGGTCGACGCGTCAATCAATCGTACTGCGACAATTATTTTGTCGCCGTCGCGTTGGACTGAGCCTTCGACAATGTGGTCAACGTTCAACTCACGCGCTATCTCCTTCAAGGGCTTCGGAGATCTTTTGAACTGCATCACAGAAGTGCGTGAGGTCACTCTCAACGCGGCAACTTTTGCCAGACCGGCGATGAGCGTCTCCGTCATGCCGTCCGCGAAGTAATCCTGAGACTGACCGCCGGAGATGTTAACCATCGGCAACACGGCTAGTGATTTGATCGTCGCAGCGGGTGTCGCTGTTCTCGACCTCCTCCCAAACCACACTGCAGAAAGCAGCGTAATGCCGGCTATGGTCGCCAACGCTGCAAATACGATCATCCGGCTTCGCGTCCCGTCCCAGTTGAAGAGACGGAAGCCGTTGTGCGTCGAGCTGGATGTTTTGTAACGTTCGAGATCTGCACCGAGTTCCAGCTCCCGCTTTACGCTCCTGAGTTCACTCAGGATCTCCTCTGCTGTTTGATACCTTTGGTTTGCATCTTTGGCCAATGCCTTCATGACGATCCGCTGTAACAGGCTTGCTTCCGGCCTGGCCTTCGATAAAGAATCCGGTTCTCGCTCAACTATCGAGATGATGACATCCGTTTGTGTCTGTCCTGAAAACGGCTTTCGTCCCGCAACCATCTCGTAGAGCACGACTCCGAGGCTCCAGACATCTGTACGCGCGTCGACCGGAAGGCCACGCGCCTGCTCCGGCGACATATAAGCGACAGTTCCCATCACCACTCCCGCCTTAGTCTTTGCCTCTAAAGCGCGCGTCTCGACCTGACTGTTGGCCAGATCAGATCTTCTGTCCGCTAACTTCGCCAGCCCAAAATCCAACACTTTGACGTAGCCATCGCTACGGACCATAACGTTTTCGGGTTTGATGTCGCGGTGCACTATCCCAGCCGCATGCGCGCTCGACAACGCCGAAGCAATCTGGATTGCGATATCGAGAGCCTCGTTGAGGCTCAGCGGACCTTTCGTCATGCGCTCCCGCAGGGCCATGCCCTCTACATATTCCATGACGATGCAGTGCCGTCCGTCTTCAGTTTGAATGACTTCGTGGATGGTGCAAGCATTCGGATGCGACATGGCCGCGATCGCGCGAGCTTCGACCTCAAAGCGATGGAGATGTCGTTTGTCTTTAATGAGAGCTACGGGTAGAAACTTTAGCGCTGCTCTGCGTCCCAAACGGGTGTCATCTGCAAGATAGACTTCTCCCATTCCGCCCGCGCCAAGCTGCGAAACGATCCGGTACTGATTGAAACTTTCGCCTACTCGGACTGCTCGCGAATGTTCGTCGGCCATCATTCTAGCGTCAACGTCGAGTGCGGGCGACTCAATAAACCTTTCGGCACGATCTTCATAGGCCAGCAACGATTCAACTTCACGGCGCAGTTCTTCGTCGCCCGCGCAAGCTTCAACAAGGAAGCCTGAACGCTCGCTTGGGTGTTTCGTCAATGCCGAGTGATAGAGGCGCTCGATCTGCTGCCATCTCTCATTTTTCACGAGCGACAGCCTCCCCTTCGAGCTCTCTGAGCAACCACACCTTAGTCAGTCGCCAATCCCGCATTACGGTCTCCTTTGAGACCTTCAAAACGTCAGCCACTTCTTGGACCGACAATCCAACAAAGAAACGCATCAATGATTCCCCGGGCTCTCTCATCTGGTAGTTGCATCGCGCTCGCCCGCGGATGCAATGCGGCTCAGCGCTCTCAACTGTCCACTGTTAAGGTTTGCTTCATCCTGAAGGGCATAATACGAGTTCAGCGCGATCTTTCCCTTCAGTTGAAGCTCATTAGTTCTCTCCTGAAGGTGGACGATTTTGTGTAACAGAGAGCGGTATACAGTATGGTCCGGAACCGGCTGGGAGGCTGTTTCAGAAGTTGGTGAAGCTTCATAGTCCGTTCCGCTTTGTTTACCAGGCGCCTTCTTAGCAATGGCAATGGTAACAGCACTAAAACAGGCGCCGGTAATCACTATCCACTTAATTTTTTTCATTATGGCTCCGGAGAGTTAAAGAGGACTATGTTCTCCCGCAAGCAGGCAATTTTTGCTGGAACGTATGCCGTTTCCGTGTCTTTGTCAATAAGAATCATCGTCGTCGTTAACTCCAAATCGACCGGGCGCTTAGCCAAAACCAATAAACTGTTAAAAGGATTTGAGAATCCGACCTAAAGCTCCCCCGAACGAGAACGTTTCTTAAGATTTTGGCGTGCTCGTGTTGCTCGTTCTTATTACGACAAGCAGCGTCTTCAACTTTTCGCGCAACTCGCTGAGCTGCTTTGCAAGCAATTACAACATCCTAAGGGCAACGAGTCGATCTTCACTAACTCCTCTTTCGTTTCTAGCATGATCCCTCCCGATATCTAGTTGGCCCACCTCGGATCTTTCTCCAGAGGAAGACAAATCAGCTTCTCTAGTAAAGACAAGTCAGCCTGCGAAGCTCGTGGGGGTGCGGTAGACCGGCCTGATGTCGGCGAACATGCTGCGGGCGTTCCAGGTTGGGAAAGCTCTTACGAGCGACGAGGGACCGTCGAGTTTGATGCGGTCCTCGCGGGTGGCTTGGGCCCAGGTGAGCTGGCCGGCGTGCCACTTGACGAAGGCTTCGGCTTCCGCCGTGATGTAGAGGTCCTCGTCGAAACCGGGGTACGTCTTGCATATCTCGGTGTCTCCGTGCTCGATGAGTAACCAATAGCGTTCACTGCGCGGGCGGCCGGTGAAGTCGAAGCGGATGACGACGCGTCGATCCGGGAGCCGGTCTCGGCGGAGTGCGTTGCACATCGACCACAAGGCCACAAAGGGGTCGAGGTTCTCGGGGGCGATCTCGAGCCAACGCGCACCCCACTCGCCGAGCGACTGGCAGACCCTGAAGAGGTCGTGGCCCGCGGATGTGAGCTTGTAGTGGTGCCCGCGGCTGCCAGGCTTGGGTGCCGACTCGACGATGCCGACGCGTTCGAGTTGATTGAGCCGCTGGGAGAGCAGGGTACGGGACAGTCCGGGCGCGCCCTCCAAGATCTTGCTGAAGCTTCCGCAGCCAAGATACAGGTTGCGGATGATCAGCGGTGTCCAGCGCTCCGCAAAGATCTCGGCGCCACGGGCGATGGGGCAGTATTGGCCGTACGTCCTCACGATGGCAGTATTGCGCACCCGCCTTCGGTTGTGAAGTCCAGATTCTTGACTTGACGGGTGGTGTCCGCGGTGGTCGAATGCGGCAGTCGAGAGAGGAGGACCCGATGACCGGGGAAGTCGGCCACAGAAGCAAGGCGCCAACCCTTCACGGAGAACGACGGTTCCGGGGCCGGCTAATCATTGCCGACCACTCGGACTACGACATCGCCCGTGCAGTGTGGAACGGTGCCATCGACCGGCGGCTACGCCTGATCGCTCGGTACAACGGGACAGTCGACGGCACCGCGGCCGTGCGTTTCGGCCGCGAACACGACCTGGACATCTCGATACGAGGCGGCAAGTTCGGTGCGATCACACACTTTAGGTCGAGGAGGATCTCATGAGAGCTCACGTAGTTGTTGCGACCATACTCGTTGCCAGCGTTCTCGCGCAGGCGCTCGCAAAAGAAAGCTCGGTCGACTGGGCGGTGAATGCCACGATTATCGATGGCTGCAGCTGCCGCTTGCTCTGTCCGTGTATCTTCGGATCGCCCGCGACAGTCGGCTCAGCTGCGACCCACGAGCATAAGCGACATAGGTCTTGTTTCTTCAACATGGCCGTTCGGGTGAACAAGGGGCATTATGGCAAGGTTAAGCTCGATGGTCTGAAGTTCTGGTTCGCGGGAGACAAGGGCGACGCCAAGACCGTCGAACTTACCTTCGAGCCTTCCGCGACCAAAGAGCAGCGGGAGGGCGTCCGCGAGTTCTTGTCCCATTTCCTACCGTTAAAGTGGACATCTTTGACCGAAGGACCCGATGCGAGGATCGACTGGACAGCCGACCCGGTGGGCGCCGAGGCCAAGCTCGATGGCGGCAAGGCGGCTGAAGTAGTGTTGACTCGATTTTCCGGCGCGACAAGTAAAGGTACGACTGTTATCAAGAACATGAGCTACTTCGCCGCCATCCGAAATGACGGGTTCAATATCCTGCCGGTGGAAACTCTTGCCTATCGCCGCGGGCCCAAGCCAACACCATTCGAGTTTCGTGGGACCTCAGGGTGGACCATCACCATCGACATGAACTCCAAGGATGTGATTGCGACGCGGTGAACTTGTTCACCGTTGAGCCTGGTGGGCGCCTGCAACGTCGGACCGTTTGAGGACGCTGAAGTGGTGAAGAAGACGGCTTCAACTTTGGCCCTTGATAACATAGAGCTTCCTGACCTCAGAGCTGGTTGCAATGGAATTACTCAAACGTGGGGAACTGCTGATGATCTTGGTGTGAGGCCATCAGACCACAATTGGATTAAGCTAACTCTACTTTAAAACTAAGGAGACCCTGTAAGTATCCCGAGAAAACGGGCCCATTGAAAACTGGTCGGTTTCCAGGCGCGTATGACGCCAAGAAACCCAGAAAGAAAGATAGGCAAGCGATCGCAAGCGACACTCTTTTCATTCGGACATCTTTCTTTGGAGTATCACAAGACTTGAGAGTGAGGCAATTTAGTTCCAGCGATCACAGAATAAGAAGATGGGGCTAAGCTGGTGATGGGACGTGTTGATACGAAGCCAGCCGAAGCGACTCATTCGTATCGCAGTGCCACCAATGGATCGACCTTGGTCGCACGTCGCGCGGGAATGTAACAAGCGAGCACCGACACTGTGAGCAAGAGAATTGAAACGCCGATGAACACCATCGGATCGAGAGCGGTAACGCCATAAAGCAGGCTGGCGATAAACCGAGTCAGGCCAAAAGAAGCGGCGAGCCCAAGCACGACCCCGACTAAAGCCATTCCTACACCTCGGCCAATAACAAGCTTCAGAATATGAGAACGTTTTGCGCCGAGTGCCGAACGAATTCCAATCTCGCGGGTTTGCTGTTCAACGAGATATGACATCACTCCGTAAATTCCGACAGCCGCTAACAAGAGAGCTGTCGTGGCGAAGATTCCCAGCAACATAAGGTTGAAGCGCGGCCTCTTTAAGGCGCTCATGATGAGATCGTCCATCGATGACGTCCGCGACAGTCGGATTTCCGAATCGATGGTTGCTAACCGGCTTTTGAGTGCTTCCCTAAAAGTCGCTGCGGGTGTATTGGTGCGAACAACAAAATAGGTAGCCCCGCGCGGTTGTTGTGAGTACGGATAGTAGATTTCGGGCTGAACGTTTTCGCCGAGTCCGTAACGTTGAATGTCGCCAACGACTCCGACGATCTCCACAGCACGCTTCTGACTGAGCAGCGTCACGCGTTTGCCAATCGGGCTTAGATTAGGCCAAAACCTTTGGGCCAATGTTTGGTTAACAATTGCAACGAGTGGTGCGGAGGCATTGTCGGCACCAGAAAAATCGCGTCCGCGTAACAGCGGAATGCCCATCGTCGCAAAGTAGTTCTGACTCGTATTGAAATAGATAGCCTGCGTAGAATCCTCGACGCCTCTCGCCGCTCCATCTTCGGGAAGAACGTCTGTGGGTTCGGTTCCGCCGAACTGTGGGCCAGAACTCACAAAACCAACCGACTGCACTTCTGGCATAACCTTAATGTCTGCTGCGATCTGTTCGTAGAGTGAAATGAGTTGCTGCTTCGTCTTGTATTTGTCCGACGGAGGAGATACCGATGCTGCGACGAGATTCTCGGTAGTGAAGCCGGGATCGTGGTTGAGGAGGCGAAGGAATGTTTGGCCGAGAAGTCCAGCGCCAATTAGTAATGTGACGGCCAGGGCTACTTGCGAAACTACCAGCATGCTTCGCAGCCGCAGCGCACGATTCGAACGAAAGATGCCCGGCGCATCTTTAAGTTCAGAAACCAGATTTACTGACGACGACTGCAAACCCGGGATCAACCCGAACAGAATTCCCGTGATAAGGGCAAGGACAAAAGTGAAGCCTAGAACTGTAGCATCAATCTTGATGTTTTCCGGATGCGAGAATGTTGTTGGACTGATTGCAATGAACAGTTTCATCAACCAAATCGCAAGCAGTAAGCCGGCAGCACCGCCAACCAGAGAAAGCAATACACTCTCGGTTAGTAATTGACGTATGAGTTGAAAGCGTTCTGCCCCGAGAGCAACGCGGATGGCAAACTCTTTTCGCCGAGCCATCGCCCGCGCCAGCAGTAAATTCGAGACGTTTATGCAGGCAATCAGCAGGACCATTCCCACGGCGCCGAAGAAGAGAAGAATTGAGGTTCGCAAGTCCCCAACCTCTTCGCGTTGCAAGCTGTTCACTTTAATGGTCCAGCCACCGTTCTCTGTGGGATGCTCCTGCGCTAACCTACTGGCAATAGCCGACAGCTCAGACTGCACCGCTTCGAGCGAGACACCGTCTTTCACTCGCGCGTAGACACGCCGGTTCTTTACGTGACGTCCCAATGTCTGATCCGGATCGACAGAAAGCGGGGCCCAGATTTCAAACGAACCTAAGTTAAGCGCCTCGAAGTTCTCCGGCAGGATTCCGACAATTGTGAACGGCTCCTTGTCGAGCCAGAGCGTTTGCCCGACCACGTCCTCAGAGCCAGCGAATTGCGTTTGCCAGAAGCTGTTAGTGATTACAACAACGTGGTCACGTCCAACCTGGTTCTCCTCGGGAACTGGGAGACGTCCGCGCAACGGCTTGATACCCAAAACTTGAAAGAGCTCCGGGGAACTAATGGCGCTAGTGGCCGCGAGAGGTCCACTGGTTGTGCTGACGCGAAAGTGCCAATCGCGCCACGCTCCGAATTGCTCAATCGTCTGAGTCTGTTTCTGCCAGTCTTCGATGTTGCGTGGTGATGCCGTGGCCAGGTTTCGTCTTTTGTCCGGGTTAACTTCACCCAAAACGACCAGTCGATCAGGCGCTGAAAATGGAAGCGGCCGAAGCAAAAACGCGTTCACAAAACTAAAGATCGCTGTGTTTGCCCCGAGACCAAGCGCCAGAGTGGCGATGGCGATTACTGTGAAGACTTGATGTTTCAGCAGACTTCGAATGCCGATTCTGATGTCTCTCAATAGCGCGTCCATACTCGACTCCTCCGGTTGAGAGATACTTGTGAGCAACGCCTACTCGCATCAGCGGTGAAGGTCGCGTGTGAATGGCTGAGAACAGCGAGTTAACTGGTCCACTTGCTTCGACGTCATGTAGGGTCCATGAAGTTAACTTCTAACCCCACCCAAACCGCTGGAGGTTGTCAGCCCCTGTGGTTTACGGGCAAACCGAGACCTTTTCCCGGTCTAAATTAAATTGCGACTTTGCAAACCGTATTCCACCGAAATGCTTAAAAGGGACTGCGCTAATGGAGGTTAAAGCGCCAAGCTGCGTGGCTTTAGCGGAACATTACCCACAACATGTGTGAAAAACAGCAATCTGCGGCCTTAATCAGCGTCGCCACCTATTGGCCGTGATCATTTTGTTTCGGTCACGCGTCGCTGCGGATCATTAGTACCCGTACCGTTACCTCTTAATGAAAACTATGACGAACAATTCCTCCGGCTATCCCGACTTGAATTTCCGGCACGGGTAGCACAGCCTTTAGCGATGCTCGTAGCTCACGTTCAATTATTAAACCTACAACTCTTCCATCCTCCGCATAGATGGGTACGTATGGGCCGTCTTCCTTTCCAGGCATGGAAATCTTCGAGGGCTTAGTAGTCGTGTTAGCTATGGGTCTCTTATTTTTGTGCTTCATATGTTTTCTGCTTCCTGAACGAACCTACGTTGCTTGACATGCTAAGAAGAACTTTGGGCGAAACGTCATGGTGTTGAGTTCGGGGGCTTTTGCTTCGGCGATAAGCTTTTCGATTGTGTTCGCGAATTCCTCAAAGTTCGGCTTGAACACGTAGGCGTTAGCACCGGCCTCAATACCTCTCCGTCGATCGACTTCACGAGCAGCGCCGGAGAAAAAGATAATCTGGCTGCCGAGGCGAGTACGCTGGCGTATGCGGCGGCATAATTCAAAGCCATCGACATCTGGTAACCAGGTGTCAAGGATGTAAAGATCAAAGTCTCTGGTCTGGATGCAACGGAGCGACTCTTCCGCGCTGGCGGCGAAATCTACTTCCAGGCCGAGCAATCTAAGATACATACCTAACATTTCACGAGTGTCGTTATCGTCCTCTACGCAGAGGATGCTTAAGGGTGCAGGGGATCTCATATCTGTTTCCTCTTGACTTGTAAGCAAGTATCTCAGTGACGAGTGTTGCCGGCACTGAGGTTGGTGTTTATTGTCGATGGTCGTTCTCGTCCTTCTGCTCTTGCTTGCGCGTTTCGGACTCAGTTCTCTGCGGTGTCGGCGTAGATGTCACCATCGCGCGCACTCCAAACTCATGAACTAGTCTGCCGCCTTGATGCGCGACATTGACCAGGACCACAGTTCCAGCAAGGTAGAGGAGGAGAAAAGCCGCATTAAGAACAAGAGAACTCCTGTGTCCGAGTCTTCTCTTAAAAAGCATGGGGCCAAAAAGGATCGCTACGAAGATCCCCGTCAGAACCGTGAAGATAACGCGCGATGTCTCTGCCAATTCCTCATGGTTTTCCAGGATCGCCGCTGCGGGGGTCACTCTTTCTGCAATTTCCGCCGCGGCCTCGCCAGTGGATATCGCGAAATAGGTTGCGACCGTGCCTATTGCCATCAGAACAAGAGCCGCAATGAACAATCCCGTACTTTGTCTGGGCAGTAACATCCCTCCGAGAACGAGGATTGGCGCTACCAGCAGCAGAGCAATGGGAAAATGCACGATCAGCGGATGTAAAGCATCCCAACTCGGAATCGGCGGAAACATCAGGTTTGACCACCCTCTTATGAATTACAGACTGATACTGGGGAATCGCATGGCGTATTTGCTCCAGCGCAAGTGAAGTGCCGAAGGAAAGATTGTTTAGAGGATTAGTAAAACTGGAAATTAAAGCGTTTGGCGCAGGGAGCAAGCGACGACTTGTGTGAAAACTTCTACAAGAGGCTTTGCCTTGTCAAAATTTTTGTACGCGAGTTTTAGGAAAGCCCTGTGTTCTCGAGTTCGTACTTTCTGATCTTATAGGCCACGTCGCTGCGCGACAGTGCAAGGGTCCGTGCTGCTTCAGCCTGAACGCCGTTGGCAGCACGCAGGGCCCTGACGATAAGCTCGCGTTCAATTTCTTCCAGTGTGTTGCGTAATTTGACTTGAGGCGGCAACGCACTGAACCAACGTTGTAGGTAATCGTCAGAACCATTGTAACTGCCGCCGCTCTGCTCTTCTGAGGCTAGAACCAAGTCTGAAGGATCGATCTCTTGTTCGCGGGTCAGAATACACGCACGCTCAATTAAGTTTCGAAGCTCTCGCACGTTGCCGGGAAAACTATAGCGCAACAGCTTATCAATAGCGCCCGGCTTGACTCGCCGAACGGGTAACTTCAAATCATGCGCGACCTGCTTAAGAAGGTACTGCACCAGAAAGGGGATATCAGTTTTGCGCTCACGCAATGGAGGAATATGAATAGGCACGACTGCGATTCGATAGTAAAGGTCGTCGCGAAACAGTCCTTCTTTTACTCGCTGCATCAGATCACGATGAGTTGCAACGATGAGTCGGACGTCGATGTTTCGCGGTGTGGTGGCGCCAACTCTGAGCACCTGGCCATCTACGAGCACCCGTAACAGCTTCGCCTGCAACGCCAACGACATCTCGCCTGCTTCGTCAAGCATAAGGGTGCCCCGATGGGCGGCCTCAAACAATCCTTGTCGCGCCCGATCCGCGCCTGTGAACGCACCTCGCTCGTGTCCGAAAAGCTCACTTTCCAACAGTGTTTCTTGAAACGCAGCACAGTTAACTGCCACGAAAGAGTTGTTGGCTCTCGCGCTTCCTTTGTGTATTGCGCGTGCCACCAGTTCTTTTCCAGTGCCTGTTTCACCGGTGATCAGTACGGTGGCGTTGGTGGGTGCGACTCTCGCGATTCGATCTCTCAGGTTGCGCATTGCGGGACTGTCGCCGAGAATCTCATCCGAAAATCCCAACCGCCCAATCTCGCCGCGCAGCCTGTCATTCTCTCGCAATAGCTCAACTTGTTTGATGGCCCTGCTCGCGACCGCCACTACACCCTCGGGAGTAAACGGCTTGGCGATGAAATCGAAGGCACCCTGGCGCATTGCTTCAACCGCGAGATCGACAGTGGCAAAGGCGGTCAGCATAACCACCGGTAATGATGGGTCCGCATCCCTGGCGGCGGTAATGACTGAAAGACCATCGCCATCCGGCATTTTCTGATCAGTAAAAACCAGATCAAATTGTCCTTTTGAAATAAGATCGATGGCCTCTTTCGCACCGGACGCTTCGACCACGACATGCCCTTCTTCCTTTAAAATGGTCGAAAGGATCCGGCGCATGCTCTTCTCGTCGTCAACTATGAGAATGCAAGGCATCGCTGTTGCTCCTGGGGTGTTGCTGTTTGGTTTGCTTTTGCGGGCGGAAGCGCAATAACGAAGCGCACGCGACCCCGCTCATTGACGGCAAGAGTCGCGTTACCGCCATGCGAATGCGCGATGTTATGTACGATGCTGAGTCCTAAGCCCGTTCCTACCTGCTTGGTGGTAAAGAACGGTTCAAAGATACGCTGTGCAACTTCGGTGGAGAGTGGTTCGCCTGAGTTTTCGACGTAAATCGTAATATCGCTCTCGATGGTCGTAAAGGCGCCGAGGGTTACTTCTCCTCCTGACGGCATCGCTTCAACGGCGTTTGTTAGCAGATTGAGCAAGGCCGCCTGAATCTGAGAATCATCTATCGTGGCCTTAAGATCTCGCGAAACATCCAGGTTGATCACAATGTTTGCCTGAGTCGCCATTGCCTTTCCCAAACTCGCCACGTAGTCCAATGTATCGTGCAGAAAAACCGTTTTCCTGAGCGGCGCCCTCATTCGCGCATAAGCGAGGAAGTCAGTCGTCATTTTTTCCAGGCGCGCTGCTCCCTGAGCGGCCACTTCAAACATTTCATCGCGGACGTGGGAGTCCTTCGTCTGCCGCATAGCCATTGTTAATGAGCTGGCGATCATCGCAACGGGATTGCGGATCTCATGCGCAATTCCGCTCGCAAGTCGTCCTACTGCTGCCAATTTTTCTTCAGTCACCAGCCGATCACGCGTTCTACTTAGCTCCGCCAGATTCTCTTTTAAGATGAGTTGCTCCCGACGTAAGTAACTCACCAGGAACCAGACCACGAGGCTAACCACGAGGAAAATGAGACAAACTGTTGCCGCCTCAAAATATTCGGTCGTATCGCTGGGAGGATGTCGGCGAAAGAACAGCCACACTTGCAGAAAGGTGAGAATGATGGTTACGGCTGTTATGGCGAGTGCTCCGGGCAACCGGAAATACGACGCCGCCGAAATGATAGGCAACACCATCAAGACCGAATAGTGGCTGTCGGAGATTCCGGCCACAGCTTCACGGCCTGCCAGGTAGGAGGCCAAAAAAGCGAACGCAATGCCAATCCAAATCGCAAGATGCCGATAAAGCACCATCGGCCAACGTGCAGTAATTGTCAGGTTTTGCAACCAGAGTAACTGGCCAAGCAACATCAAAAATCTGACGGCGACGAGAATCACCAGGAGTGCCGACGGCGGGCCAAGTAACGATAAAAAACCCGTGTGCACAAACACCAATCCCGCAAGAACCCCGAGATCCAACAGGATAAGAAGAGATTGTTCGCTTTTGACGGACTCGAAGTCCGCTGCAAGATCGTCCATGGGTTAGTACCCGTGTGAAGGATCAGCAAGACTCGTTCCCTGTATTGGCCACGGTTTTTGTACAAAAAATACGACAAACCGGCTGCCGCCACCGTGCTGATTTGCGGTAAAGTACCCAACTCGCTCCGCAAGATTTCGCAGCCTTTTTAGGCAATCCCGCCGCAAATACGTGATTCCTGACAACCGCGCGCACGCTTCACGAAACCGTGGTCAAAGCTTTGCTTGGTGAATGTCCGGAAGCTGACATTACTCTCGAACGTTGCGAGAAATCGAAGCGGTCGAGGTCTGTTTGCGAATGCGCTAAGAGCCTGCCATTGCCCCGCAGAGCCTCTTGCGAATCTTTTCATATTCGGTGCACGCGAACCATGGCTGAAGTTCTACTTCCGGGCCATGGAGAATCGGAGTCTAGAAATGTTTCATGTATTAACGTTACGGAAAATCGCACCTCTTGCGGTGCTTGCATTCATCACGCTCGGTTCGGCGTTAACGGCCCAGGCCGATCCGGTGAACTTCACGCTTACCGGACCTGATTTTTCTGGTCCATCGCAGGTCACGGGCTCGATGACAGTAAGTATCAGCAACATCGCTGGTGGGGTAAGAATCACGATTAGCAATGTGGATCTCAATGGATTTGTCGACGAACTTTACCTGAACACCAGCGCGGCGCCTTTGTCTGGAACCAGCTTCAACTGCTTCAACTGTGGAGCTATTGGCGGAGTTGGCAATCTCGGTATTCTCTTTGGAAGCAACGCGTACAACGCGGACGGCGGCGGTAGTTACGATATCAAAATCGAGTTGCCGAACGCTGCCAGTGACCCGAATCGTCTGACGGCAGGTGAGACGATCATCTTTGACGTATTCTCGACGACCGTTGGGTTTAATTCTGATAGTTTCCTGGTTTTCGCGGATCCTCTTGGAGGTAATGGTCCTTTTCAAATAGCCGCACATATACAAGGTACTGGACCGAACCAGTCGGATAGCGACTTCATTACGGACCAAACTATTCCCGAACCTGGGACCTTGTTGTTGTTAAGCTCAGGTCTATTTGGTGTAGCGGCTGGGCTGCGCAGATGGCGGCGTGGTTAGGCCAATGCTTTGAGCTAGCGCGGTACCTTTATTCTCTTGTCACGGTTGCTCCGGGAATCTCCCGGGCGGACGGGCGTTAGAGGTACTGCGTTAGTTAGGTGGGTGCTGTTAAGAACAAGATGTACGCAGAACCGAAAGTGATTCCGCTCGACAGCTCGGGAAACATTTATGCTATTCAGGATAGGACGGGGGAAATAGCCGGGACGGGTACCCAAGAAGTATGCGAAGTTATGATTTGCATCATTCGGAAACTACGATCCACAAATACTCTCTCGGACACGAGCCGTGTGCTTCAGGCTGAGCGTCCCAACGTCCGTGCGGTGATACCAATTTAGGCCAGCGGAGTAAATCGGTCGACATGTCCCTCGGCTTGTTCGCGAGGAACCATGGCCGGCGTTCAAGTTTCTGTTGACTGCCAACATATCATGATTCTATACTCCTGTTGATTATCAACAGGAGGCTAAAGCTTCGATGGGAGAGAACAAGCACGAAGTCCTGCCTGGAACTCTCAACCTATTGGTCCTCAAAACTCTCGCCACCGTGGGGCCGTTGCACGGTTATGGAATTGCCCGCCGTATCGAGCAGGTCAGCGGCGATCTTCTCGAACTCAACCAGGGAACCATTTATCCCGCTTTGCTGAAGCTCGAGCAATTGGGCTGGATCCGCGCCAAGTGGAGTGTGTCGGAAAATAACCGGCGCGCTAAATTCTATTCGCTCACACGCGCCGGACAAAAACGACTTCTTGCGGAAGAAGACGAGTGGAACAGGACGGCCGCCATCGTGACTCGCTTCCTCACACCCGCGGATGAAAAACAATGAGCAGATTAAGAACCTTTCTCTTCAGAGTGCGCGGTTTCTTGTTGAAACGAAATCTCGAGCAGGACCTGGCGGACGAGATCCAATCGCATCTCGAGATGCAGGTTGAAGACAATCAACGTCAGGGCATGAGTCGCGAGGAAGCGCGTTATGCAGCTCTGCGAAAATTCGGCGGCGTAGATCAAGTGAAGGAGATCTACCGTGACCGGCGTGGTCTACCGTTCGTGGAAACGTTTCTTCGCGACTTAAATTACGGCGCGCGGATGCTGCGGCGCAGTCCGATTATCACAACGGTTGCGATACTTTCGCTGGCGCTCGGCATTGGTGCGAACACAGCTTTATTCAGCGTATTAGACGCCGTACTCCTGAAAACCTTGCCGGTTGAAGCGCCGGACCGCCTGGTGGTCTTTGAATGGCAAGCGGGGCGTGCTTTTAGAACAAACGGAATGAGCGGCACGTCGAATGTGGATGTGCCGCCAGGTATGCGAGGGCTTTCGCTTTTCCGATACGAGGTATTTGAAAGAATGCGGCAAGCACGGGTCGCTGCGGGATCAGAAAGCCCGCTCAGCGATCTCTTTGCCTTTGGTCCAATTAGTGAACTGACCGCGAAAGTTGACGATCAGGCGGAGATCATAAAAGGCCAGGCTGTATCTGGTGACTATTTTGCCGGGCTGAGAGTGCAACCGAGCCTGGGCCGCGCGATCACCGATGAGGATGACCGGTCAGGCGCAACTCCAGTCGTTGTGCTCAGCAATCGATTCTGGCGAGAGCGGTTTGGTGCGAATCCCACAGTTATCGGCCAGGAGCTCATATTGAACAAACAATCCTTCACTATCATCGGCGTGACTGCTCCCGCGTTCACCGGCACCTTGCAAGTGAACTATCAACCCGCTGTTACTGTTCCCTTAGCAGCCGAGGCATTGCTTCTGGGTGAGAAAAGCAATCTTGGACCAGGAAATGAACCCGGCGTCTGGTGGCTGAATTTGATGGGAAGGCTCAAACCTGGCGCGACCTACGAGCAAGCTCGCGAAAGTTTGAATAGTGCTTTTCAAAGCGCTGCCTTAGAACTGATGCCAGCGCCCAAGAAAGCAAATCAAGTGGCGGCAACGCAACTCGATCCCAAAGATCATCCGCGACTGATCCTGGAATCCGGCAGCCGCGGGATGCCGGACGTCCGCAAGAGGTTTGCGCCCTCCATCTACGTATTGTTCACCGTAGTGGCGTTGGTGTTGCTGATTGCCTGCGCTAACGTCGCCAACTTGCTGTTGGCGCGCGCCGCGCTGAGGGGTCCGGAAATCAGTGTGCGACTCGCGGTTGGAGCGGGACGCTGGCGGCTCGTACGGCAATTACTTACTGAGAGCTTTTTGCTCGCCACACTCGGAGGCATTGTGGGAGTGCTCCTCGGTTTCTGGGGCAAGAGTATGCTCCTGGTCCTGACTAAAGAAGAGACCGGGCTCTTCCCGAGCGCTGTTGAACTCAGTCTGAATTGGCGCGTGCTCTTATTTACCATCGTAATCTCGTTACTGACTGGCATCCTTTTCGGATCGATTCCGGCCTGGCGCGCGACGAGTCTGGATCTAACAACAGCCCTCAAATACAGCCGCGGAACAACAGCGACTGTTTCGCGCTTAAGCAAAGGGCTGCTGATCCTGCAACTGGCCGTCTCATTCTTGTTGTTGATGGGTGCAGGATTGTTCATCCGCACGCTTTACAATCTGCAGCACGTCGACCTTGGCTTCAATGAAGAAAATCTTTTGGTCTTCAGGCTACAGCCTGAGGACAGTGGTTACAAAGACGATCGGTTGTTGCAGTTCTATCAGCAACTCTTTTCACGTTTTGATCACTTGCCTGACGTGCGTGCGGCCACATTCGCGTGCGTTCCACTGATCGCGAACAGTAATTGGTTTAATGATTTTCTGCTGCCCGGCGAGACTGAAAACACAGCCGCGGAGCGCGACACCATGCGTCAAGTCGTGCGCGAGAACTATTTTACGACGATGGAAATTCCCATCCTGAGTGGCCGTGAGTTTACGGTCAAGGACGACCAGCATGCGCCGAACGTGGCCATCGTCAATCAAACCTTCCTTCGCAGTTTTTTCCCCGACCAGGAAGTGCTCGGTAAGCGCGTCAGGTTCGCTGGCGACAACCGTGAGATCGAGATCGTTGGCGTGGTGGCTGATACTAAATACGAAAGCCAGCGCGAGGAGACGAAGCCGTTGCTCTACACGCCATGGCAACAGGAAAGCGCCGAACTCGGCGAGATGCATTTCGTGATGCGAACGGTGGGCGAACCAGGGATCCTGGCTGCAACGGTACGTCAGGTCGTACACGAACTCGACAGCAATCTGCCGGTCGCGGACATGGGCACGCAATCGGCGCGGTCGCAGGCGACGTTGGCCCAGGAGCGGCTCTATGTTCGCCTGCTGAGTTTCTTTGGCGGAGTGGCGCTGCTGCTCGCGGCCATTGGACTTTTCGGAGTAATGGCTTATTCCGTTAGCCAACGCACAAAGGAGATCGGCATTCGAATGGCGTTCGGCGCTCAAATGTCGAGTGTACTAAGGTTGGTGATCTGGCAAGGGATGAAATTAGTGTTGTTGGGACTTGGAGTCGGAGCGTTGGCCTGGTATGCACTGAATCGTCTGCTCCAAAGTCAGTATTTTGGTCCTGACTCCTGGCAGCGAGGGATGACCGAACAACTTTACGGGATCAAACTGACCGATCCTTTGACGTTGGCCGGCGCCGGCGCACTGCTGATACTGGTCGCGCTGATTGCCTGTTGGTTACCCGCGCGCCGCGCGGCTAGAGTCGAGCCATTGGTGGCTCTTCGATACGAATAGAATTGGGATCGAGTCACTCAGTTAGCGTTCACGAAATGAGATTCGGTAGCAGTGCCATCACGGGGCCTATTTACAGGTTACAGAACAGGCGATAAAGAAGTTGGTGCCGCGGGCGGGAGTCGAAACCAGCTTTGCACTTCTTGAGTAAAATCGGCACAACGGATAAACACTGAGTGTTTGAGTGATTTTTGGTACTGCACAGTTTGCACGTTTTGCAACTGCGGTACTTCGTTGTGCCTTAGTGTGACAGACTGTCACGACGTGGCATCACAGTTGCGGCGTATCGTAGGCAGAAGACAACCGTTCTAATTCGTTGCATGGGAGGCTCAGTATGCGTAAGGATTTATTGGCAGGTTTGTGTGGCCTTGCCCTTTTGACCGCAATAGCGGGTCAAGCTGTGGGGCAGGAGAACCGCACGCAAGACAAGAGCGCCGCAGAAAAGACGGCTGACAAGGCCAAAGATGTAAAAGACAAGACAGTCAAGGGTGCGAAGGCCGCTGGCGAGAAGACGAAGGACGTGGGCGCTAAAGTCGGTGACAAGGCCGGGGACGTGAAGGACACGACCGTCAAGGGTGCGAAGGCCGCCGGCGAGAAGACGAAAG
>CBFGMX010000090.1:0-20760 GCA_965649955.1 uncultured bacterium | reverse complement strand
GAGCGTCCTAGCAACGATCGCGGCACGTTCAGTGAAGTGACTGCGGCCCAGTTGCAACGTGTAGGCAACGTCGCGGAGCAGCGGTTGCGGCTGCGCCTGGTCCAACCACGCTGACAACTCCGCCACTTTCTGTGACAGTGCCGTGCTGGTCTGCGCCGATAGCACAAAGAGGTAACTTGCCGGATGGTCGGCGGCGCGTGGCTGCGCGTCGTCAGCTTCGCTCAACACCAGATGCGCATTCGTGCCGCTGAAACCGAAAGAGCTGACGGCCGCTTTCCGTTTGCTGCCGTTGGCCGGAGTCCAGGGCTGCAACTTCGTGTTGACATAAAACGGACTGCGGGCGAAATCGATGTGCCGGTTGGGCTGCGTGTAATTGAGTGACGGTGGTAACTGCCGATGCTGCATCGAGAGCAGGACTTTGATCACACTGGCGATGCCGGCGGCCGTGAGTGTGTGCCCGATGTTGGTCTTGACTGAACCGAGCGCGCAGTACTGCGTTTCGGAGGTGTAGCGGCGGAAAGCGTCAGTCAGTGCCTGCACTTCGATGGGATCGCCGAGACGAGTACCGGTGCCGTGGGCTTCGATGTAAGTAATCTCCGCCGGATCGATGTGGAAGCGGTCATAGACCTCGCATTCGAGTGCGGTTTGGGCCGGAGCACTGGGAGCCGTAATGCCGTTGGTCTTGCCGTCCTGGTTGATGGCTGAACCGGAGATGACGCCATAGATGTGGTCGCCATCGCGGCGTGCGGCGCTGAGGTTCTTGAGCACGAGCGCGCCGACTGCCTCGCCCGGAACAAAGCCATCCGCGTCGTCGTCGAACGTCTTGCACTGGCCCACCGGCGACAACATTCCACCGCGACTTCCAAGGATGTGGAAGTCAGGCGTATTCATGACGGCAACGCCTCCGACGATCGCCATTTCGCTAACGCCATTACGAATGTTTTCACAGGCAAGATGAATCGCGACGAGCGACGACGAGCAGGCGGTGTCGACCGGCACGCTCGGACCTTTGAGATTGAGCAGGTAACTGATTCGCGCGGCCAGGATCGAACTTGAGTTTCCCGTAAACGAGTATGCTTCGAGAGGAACATTGTGTTCCTTCAGCTTCACGTTGTAATCACCTGGGCCGCAGCCTACGAACACGCTGCAGTTTTTGCCCGCGAGCTCCTTGTCCGAATAGCCCGCGTCCTCCACGGCTCGCCAGGTCTCCTGCAGGAACAGGCGTTGCTGCGGATCCATCAATTCTGCTTCGCGCGGTGAGATACTGAAAAACGTCGGATCGAAATGATGGATCTCACTCAACATGCCGCCCCATTTGCTGTAGCTCTTGTTAGCTGCACTCGGATCAGGATCGTAAAAGCCAGACTCCTCCCAGCGAGTTATGTTTTGGATCGAGTTCTTACCTGAGCTTAAGTTCTTCCAGAACTCATAAACGTTCTCTGCTTCCGGGAAGAAACCGGAAATGCCGATGATTGCGACATCGCTGTCCGGTGCGCGACGTGTTTCACCGCGCGACGCGTCAACTCTTTCCGAGAGCGGTTCGGGGACGGGTTCGGTTGGTGTTTCGACTTCGTGCGTGTCCGGAGTTACTACGCGGCGAAGTTCAGCCTCACATTCCTCGATGATGTGATCCGTAAGCTGGCCCACGGTGGCGTAGTTGAAGAGATCGGTGCTTCTCAGGTTTATGCCGGGAACTTCGTTTAGTTTGTTGATGATGTCTACCGCCAGCAGTGAATCGACACCGTAATCTGAGTGCGGCGTGTCTCTGTCGAAGACTTCTTCACTTAGTTGCAGCACCGCTGCGAAACTCTCGATCACCTTGGCTTCGACGTACGAACGAAGGTCTTGCCGGTTTACCGTGCTTGCCGGAGCAGGTGAGTCAGCGGTACTGACACTGGTAGTTGATAACTTCGGAGATCGCTTCTTCTCAGACTGACCCGCTGTTGCCGCGCTGGTCGTCCGTACGTTCGACCGCACAATCAAACCGTCGCTTTGCGCGACGATGACGTTTTGGGCCACTGCATCGCCGCCCGGGAGCGAGATACCGCAGTTGACGACCCGCTCGAATCCCTGTTCGTTTAGCAGCCGTTGCCACCTGCGAACGCCGATCAGCGGCGAATGTTCGAGTCGATTCTCGTGGTCTTGAAAGAGCCACCATCCGTCCAGCAGGCCAAACGTTAGAGTCGTGAAATCCTGGGCCGCTGTGACCTCATTGACGATCAACCAGCCCTGTGACTTGAGCAGTGTTTTCGCATTGGCGAGTGTGTTTTTGATCTGTTTCGTCGCATGCAGCACGTTTGTCGCTATAACGGCGTCGAACGTCCCGGGAGCGTAACCCTGGTTTTCGACGTCGCGTTCGATATCGAGCACGCGAAACTCGACGTACGGATTCGCCGCTCCGAATTGACGCTTGCCGAATTGAGTGAAGCTGGCAGAGATGTCGGTGTAGTGATAACGAAGCTGTTCGGCGAAGGGTGATAACGCTTCGAACACGCGGGTGCTCGTGCCGCCCGTACCGGCGCCGATTTCGAGAATGTTGATCTTCTCGCCCGCCGGAAGTTTCGTGAGTCGCATTTCGATATACGACTTGAGATTCCAAACGACGAGTTGATTGAAGTAATCGACGAGTATGTTGCCCTTGTAAATGCCTTCAACTTTTTCCGTCGAACTGTCGGGGAACAGCACGTTAGTTCCGGAAACTTCGCCGCGCAGGATCTCCAGCCAATGCTGCGCGCACGCCCAGAGTAGATCGATGTGTGGAGTCAACTCGGGAAGCGTTTCGAGTAGTCGCTGCTTCTTCCGCAGGCCATGGTCCGGGTCATGATTGATGATGTTTTCAACAGATGAATCAACGGTGAGTTTCCCGCCGGTGACGCTGATTGCTCCGGCATTTTCCAGAATGTCGAGAAGCGCTGCGAAGAGACTCGCGTAGCCTGGAGTGATTCTGAGTTGGCGTTTGAGGGTGTCTAACTCGTAAGTTTCCCCACCTCGCTGGAACACACCTTCGCGCTGAAACGCCGCCAGCAACAGTTCGCGTGCAAACCTGTCGAGTTGTTTGAAACCATCGAGGGCCCTGTTTACGCGGTCGACATCGAGCGCCGGTTTAGAGAATTGATCGATCGCGCCAACGGACGGCAGTTGGTCCTTCTTAAGGAATTCGGCCCGTTGCGACGAGTCGACGCCCAACTGCACGAGGAGTTCAGGCTTCGCCTTGATCGGCATGATCTGCGTGACTGTACTGCCTAACATTCGTTTGACAGTCTCCATGCCTTCCCTGGGAGTGATGGAGTAGATCCCCTGGCTTGTTAGACGGCGCTGGTGTTCTTCGGTAGCAACGATTCCCACCTCACCCCAGTAACCCCAATTGAGGATCTTGACTGGATAGTTGACGTTGCGGCGCAGGTAATGGGCGTACGCGTCTTTGAAGGTGCAGGCTGCCGCGTAGTTACTTTGGCCCGGGTTTCCGCAGATCGATTGAGCGGACGAAAAGAAGAGCATGAAATCCAACTGCTCATACTGCAAAGCCGCAAAGAGCGCCGCTGCTCCTTTTACCTTGGGAGCGAGCACTGAACGCAGCGCCTGCTCGTCCATGCTTTCAACAGTCATGTCGTTAAGAACGATGGCTGAGTGGATGACGCCGTCGATTCTGCCGAAGCGCTGTTTTGCTTTCTGAACCGCAACGTTCAGACTCCGAGGATTGGTGGCGTCTGCCTGCACGTACAAAACGTTTGCGCCGCCGGCTTCAATCTGCGCGATCTTTTTCTGCAATTCGTCGCTGAGAGCGGTTCGCCCAACAAGCACGAGGTTAGCGTTTACGGTTTCGGCGAGATACCTGCTCAACTCGATTCCGATTCCGCCGGCGCCACCCAGAATGAAATAAACCCCCTGTTTGCGGAACGGAAGCTGGCTCACTGGCGGAAGATCGAAAGCGACAAGTTTCTGAACGCAGCGCGCTCCGTTGCGGATCGCGATCTCTTCTCCGGGCCGAAGAGCGGGCTCGATGATGATCGAGTGGGCGAGCGATTCAACTTCTTCATCCGTACCGAAGCTGACATCCAGACAACTAACTTCCCAACCCGAACGCTCTCTCGCGAGCGATTTACAGAAGCCTGCAAGACTCGCCGCATACGGGTTGAGAGTGGCGCCACGAGAAGTTTCGCTCGCGTCGTTGGTCACCACTTTGAGCGTCAAGGCCTTTGTTCCGTAGCCGCTGTTTAAGAGCGCCTTCGACAATCTGAAGAGCGAAATCACGCCGGCTTCCTGACTCTGGTCCAGCGCCTCGAGGTCCGCGGGATCCGGTTCGGCAGCTTGAATGCCGCCGAGGAAGTAGACCGTGCGGATGTCTTTCAACGATCGAGCGCACTGCTCCAACGCGCTCGGCTCCTCAACATCAACCTCCCACGAATCGGGCGCGAGCTGTTTGGTAAATGATCCAAGGAGAACTTTGACCACCTCCTGGTTGCGATGGCTATTCGCTAAAACGTTTGCCAACTCCGAACCATCGTGTGAATGGACGATCAGCACCTGCCCGGATTCACGCTCATCAACACTCTCCGGAACCAGCGGCTCGTACTTCCAGGTGGGAATGTAGAACAGTTTCTGCAACGGGTCTGGAAGTTCGCGAAAAGCGACGTTTCGAATTCTTGCGGTGACGAGTCCCGTCTCATCGACAATCGTCACATCAAACTGAAGCGATCGTTGGCCCGGTGTGATGTATGCATAACTGCGATTACTGAGCGGCCGGATCAACTCGACTTCTTCAACACTGAACGGCAGGACTGGTTGACCACTGCGAGGCGCACCCGTCAAACCGATGGTTGCCTGCAGCGCTCCATCCATGATGGTTGGGTGCAAAAGGTATTGACCAAAATCGCCTTGATGCTCAGAGGGCAATTCGAGCTGGCCCAGCGCTTCGTCCGCGCCACTCCAGAGTTGCGTCAACGCCTGGAAGAAAGTGCCGTAACAAATCCCCAGCGCTTGCAGTTGATGGAACGGCTTTTGGCCGCCGGAACTCTGCGCCTTACAGCGCGCCTTGATAGCGTCAATATCGATGCGCTCGGCGGAGCTGCCGGACGGCGCCGTCCTCGTACGAAACTCACCACGCGAATGAATTACAGTCTCTTCACCGGCCTTGGAGCGAACCTCAAAATGTAGCCGCTCTTCTTCCTTTCGGATCGAGACGCTCACGTCTTTGTCGCCGTCGGTGAGGTTCAATGGGTGGAGCCAAACGACGTCCGCCAATTTGTAATCCGCACTGTTCCGGACTTGAGACAACGCCGCATAAGCAAGCTCGAGATGTCCGACGCCGGGAACTATCGATTGGTTCTGTACCTGGTGATGGCCCGCGATCGGGTGTGTCGCCGCGAGAGTCTGGCGAAACACGATGCCTTGCTGCTCGAGGCTCGACTCGGAGTCAACACTGCCGAGTAGCGGGTGTCCAGTTGTCTTAGTTTTCGGCGCGACGGTGGTTTCTTTGGACCGACTCGGGATCCAGTATCGTTGTCGCGCGAATGGATACGTTGGCAAAGAAACGCGACGGCATTTTTTCTCGGCGAAGAAGTCTGTCCAGTCCAGGTCGTATCCGTTCACATACAACGCCGCCAGTGACAGTAACTCCGCCCGAAACTCTTGCTCGGAGAGTTGAGCGCCAGCCAGCTTGCGTAACCGTTCCTGGCCCAGTCGCTTTTGGGCTGATTCGTGTGTGGACGGGTTTTCTTTTAGATTGCGAAACAGGCAGGACGGGTTCTCGTCTTTACGTTGCAAGGCACTCAGTCCATCACGCAACTCCTCGACTGATCCGGCAACCGTGATCGCGCGAACAGGGAAGTGACTCCTTCCAACTTGCAGAGTGCACGCGATGTCTTGCAGCCTTTGCGTGCGACCCGCGGCGTCAAGCCAGCTCAACAACTCAGTGATCTTCTGTATTAGTGCCGACTCCGTTTTTGCCGAAACCGGAAAGAGAAATGCAGGAGCGGATGCAGTCGTCTGCTGGTTCTTCACCGCCGGCGCCTCTTCGATCACGAGGTGGGCGTTGGTGCCGCTGAAGCCAAATGAACTTACTGCTGCGCGTCGCGGCTGATTATTGTCGGTCTCCCACTCTTTCAACGATGTGTTTACAAAGAATGGGCTGTCGTCGAAGTTGATGTGCTCGTTGGATTGTTCGAAGTTGAGTGAAGCCGGAATCTGCTTGTGCTTCAGAGCGAGCAAGACTTTCATCACACCGGCGATGCCCGCGGCGGCAACTGAATGACCGATGTTGGTTTTGACGGAGCCGATTGCGCAGTACTGCTTCTTGTCTGTGTATTTTCTGAACGCGTTGGTTAGCGCTTCGATTTCGATAGGATCGCCGAGTTTCGTACCCGTTCCGTGAGCTTCTACGAAACTAATTGTCTCCGGATTGATATTGCCTTTTCGATAGACGGCCAGCTCCAACTCGGTTTGCGAGATGGTGCTCGGGGCCGTGATGCCGTTGGTCCTACCGTCCTGATTCGTGCCGGAACTCCTGACGACGCCATAGATGTGATCGCCATCGCGAAGTGCGGCTGGCAGGCTTTTCAGGACCACGACGCCGACGCCTTCGCCAGGAACAAAGCCGTTGGCCCTGTTGTCGAACGTCATGCACTTGCCTTCAGGCGACAGCATGGCGGCATTGCTGTTCATGATGTGAAAAGTCGGCAGAGTTCGCAGGAATGCCCCACCCGCGATCGCGACTTCGCTTTCTCCCGACAGAATGCTCTGGCAAGCAAGATGAATCGCAACCAGCGACGACGAGCAGGCCGAATTGATGGCCATCGTCGCGCCCTTCAAGTTCAGGAAGTACGACAATCGCGCCGTTAGCACAGAAGGATCGTTGCCCCAGAACGATTGCGCTTCACGTTCCAGTCCCTCCTCGATCATCTTGTCGATGTAGTCGCTCTGTCCGACTCCGACGAAGACACCACAGCGAGTGTTTGCGATTCTCTCGGTCGCGTAACCCGCGTCTTCGAGAGCGGTCCAGCTCTCTTCGAGGAACAGTCGCTGTTGCGGATCGGTCAACTGTGCTTCGCGGCCGGAGAGGTTGAAGAAAACCGGATCGAACTGATCGATATCGCTTAGAAAACCGCCCCACCGGCAGTGGGTTTTGTTGAGAACGCGATGGTCCGGGTCGTAGTGGGCGTTAATGTCCCAGCGCTCTCCGGGGACTTCGACAATGGAGCTCTTTCCGGCGGCGAGATTCTGCCAAAACTCATTTACGTTTTTGGCTCCCGGAAACCGTCCGGCGATGCCAATGATCGCTACGTCGTTCGTACGATCATTCGGTGCTTGTTCTTCTGCTGCCGAGCTAATCTCGTACGGCGTTTCGGCTGACGGCGAATCGGCGAGAGCGATCTCCGGCATCGTTACAACAACTTTCCCGACGTTCTTCCTGTCCGCCAGGAACTGGTAAGCCTGTCGAACTTCCGAAAACGGAAAGACTTTGCCGACGATTGAACGTATTTTGCCCGCGGCCAGAGTTTGGACCATCTCGTCGAGATATGCCCCGGCGAGTTCGGGTTTTTGAAGTAACTGCTTGCGTAGATCGACGCTGTAGAAGACCTGGTTGTTATCCAGACTCGAAAGGCTGATGTTGTTTGCCGTCTTGAGTCCCGTCATCGCCAGTTCGACGTACCGTCCGCCGGGCGCAAGTATGGCGAGTCCCTTCTGAATTGCATCACCCGACAACGTGTTGAAAACAACATCGACGCCATAGTTGCCGGTCATCTCGAGGACGCGCTTCGCGAAGTCTTCTTCGCGATAGTTGATGAGATTGCGGACGCCCATGCGCGCGAGGTAATCCAGCTTTTCCTGCGAACCAGCAGTCGCAAATACTTCCGCTTCCAGGAGTTGGGCCAACTGAACTGAAATCAGTCCGGTGCCGCCGGCGGCGGTTTGAATCAGGACCTTCTCGCCTTTTTTGATCCTGGCCAGCTCAAACCCGCGCTGCATCGTCATGAACACAATCGGAAAAGCACAAGCCTCGACGTGGCTGACGTTCGCAGGCTTCTTAACGACTGCGCCTTCATTGACGTTGATAACCGCGCCATGTCCACCCATCTCCACGCCGCCGAGTCCAATCACTTCATCTCCTGCCCGCACTCTCTGCACTGCGCTCCCGACTTTGATCGCGACGCCTGATACTTCGAACCCCGGCGTGAATGGATAGTCGGGCATCGTCGGATAGAGACCTTTGACACAAAGGAGCGCACCGAAGTTGATGGAAAAAGCTTTGACCAGAATCTGTACCTGGTTCGGTTGCGGCTCACGCGGAAAGATTTCTCGGATCTGAATGTCGGCAATGCCGCCGGGACGAGTCAGTACGACCGCTTGAAACGGAGACGAACCTGTGTTCGACGCTTCGCCGGCGATCAGGTTGTCGCCGATTGAAGCAGTGACTGGAGCAGGCTTCTGCTCATCCCCGTTGACAGGCTTCTGCTCAACGTTTCCCGAAGTCCCTGCTCTCAACTCGCGTATCAGTCGATGCCCCTCAAGCGGACAAACGCGGTTACTTCTGACGAGATCGAGAATCTCTCTGACCTTTCGCTTATAGCTGTCCATAGTGCGTTTCCAGTATTTGGTAAACCTGTTCCGATCGCAGTTCGCCGTTGGCCAGTTTTTCCAGCAGCGCAAGATCGATGTGGTCTTCAGCGTGAGATGACGGGTCCGTTTGTGCAGTGGTGGCAGTACCGCGACTGCGCGCAAATGCTGACGTGAGCTGCTTGCCGTGCTCGTTGTAAATGAACTGGGCCAACTCCTTCACGTTTCCATAGTCGAAGAGGGCGGTTGTCCGAAGAGTCAGCCCGAGAGTTGTGTTGATGACGTTGATCAGATCGACGCCGATAATGGAATCCACTCCGTACTCGGAGAACTGCCGATCGTGATCGATTTCCGCGGGAGACATGGTGAGCGCGTCGGCGACGCACTGAAGGATCGTTTGACTGACGTGGTCCAGCAGAGCTTCCTGATCGTTAATTGAAGGCTTTGCTTCTGCCGGAGCCGGGGCTGCTTTCGCCGCAGGAGCAGGCGGGGGGACGGTTGCAGTGGAACGCACCGGCGGGGGAGACGGGGCGTTCCGAGGTTTTTGGTCGGGAGACGCTGCGACTTGAAATGTTTGACCGTTGCTCTCGGCAATAATTACATGTTGGCCCAGGTCCTTATCGTCGGGATTCGTCGAAACGTAGGTGGCTTTAAAACCTTCTTCTTTGAGCAGTCGGTCCCACAGCGATGGACTCAGCAGTGGCGCGCCGGGCAAACGGATTTCCGGATCGTCAAAGAGCCACCAACCGTCGAGCAAACCGAACGTTAGCGTAGTGAAGTCCTGGACTTCCGTTACTTCGTTCAGCACCAGCCAGCCGTTTGTTTTCAGCAGTCGTTTGGCGTTTCTGATTGTGTGACGCAGGTTGCGAGTAGCGTGCAACACGTTCGCACCGATGACTACGTCAAACTCGGCGGCACCGTGTTCCTGGACCTGCGCATCACGCTCAATATCAAGTGTCTTAAATTCCGCGAATGGGTAGGCAGCGCCGAATTGGCGTTTGCCGTGCTGAATGAACCCGGCGGACAAATCCGTATAGACATACTGAATTCGGTCGGCGTAGGGCGAAATGGTTTTTAGAACTGCGGTACTGGTCCCGCCTGTGCCGGCGCCAACCTCAATGATTTTGATTTTTTCGCTGCCCGGTAGCTGCGGTAAGCGTGCTTCAATGTGCGATCTGACACTGTCGGCGACGTGTTGATTGCATCGGTCGGCGACAACGTTGCCGCGGTAGACGCCCTCTACGAGTCGCGTCGAAGAGTCTGGAAAGATCACGTCGGTGGCCCGTGTTTCGCCCCTCAGGATGGCCGGGTATCGTTCGCAGACGGTCCACAACAATTCCACGTGAGGAGCGACTTCGGGAAAGCTCGCCAGAATCTGATCTTTCCGTTCGCCGAGGGCCGACAATGTGTTGCGCAGTTGCTGGTCTTCGAGTGTTGGAGTTCCGGCAATCGTTTCTCTATCGGACTGAATGAATCCTGCTCGATGGAGGATCGCCAACAGGGCATCGAATAGACGATGGTAGTTAGGCGTGATTCGCAGTTGCTGCCGCAGGTCATTTCGATCGTAGGTCTCAGCAGCGGCATGAAACACGCCCATACGTTGAAACGCTGACAGCAGTAACTCCTGTCCTAAAGACGCAACTTCATTGAACGCCGCGCGGGAACGGACAAGCTGGTCCAGATCATTCGAAACGGCATCGCTTTGCTGGAGCGCTGCGTCGAAGATCGATGGATTGTTGTTCGGAGTTAGCGTTACCGTGTGTTGCGGGTCAACACCCATCTTCTCCAAGAGATGGCGCTCCAACTTAATCGGCATCACCTGATCGATGGGATGTGCGAGTACTCTTCGAACTGCTTCAAGACCTTCTGCAGAGCTGATCGAACCCACTCCCTGCGCTGCGAGTCGACGGTTGTACTCGGCGCTCGAGACCACGCCGACCTCGCCCCAGTAGCCCCAGTTGATCGTCTTGACGTCGTATGGCACTACCTGGCGCAGGTAGTCGGCAAAGCTGTCCTTGAACGTGCATCCGGCGGCGTAGTTGCTTTGTCCGGCGTTGCCACTGAAGGATTGGGCCGAAGAGAAGAAGAGCAGAAAGTCGAGTGGTTCGTTTGCGGCGGCGAGATACAAATTGACGCTGCCCTGGACCTTTGGCAGAAGCGCCGCGCGAAACTCGTCTTCAGTCAGGTTTGCGAGCGTCTTGTCCTTCAATACGAGCGCGGAATGAATCATGCCATGAATCGATCCAAACCGCTGTCTTGCTTCGGCAAAAACGTGCTGCATGCTTGCAAGGTCTGTAGCATCGCCTTGCAGATAGAGAGCGGCGCCTCCGAGTGATTCGATGTCTCCGATTGCGGTGCGTTGATCTTCGCTTAATGGGCTTCGGCCCACCAGAATGAGGCGTGCGCGAACTGTGCGAGCGAGGTATTTGCTCAACTCGAGACCGATACCTCCCGCGCCACCCAAGATCAGGTACACGCCTTTTTCCCGGAAAGGAGTGTCGTTGATTGCGGGCAAGCGGACGGGCCTGAGACTTCTGACGTATCGCCGGCCGCGGCGCAGCGCGATTTCGTCGCCGTTGGGATTAGCCGGTTCCGCCGAGATTACGTTGATGAGATCGAGGAGATCCTGTTCTTTGCCTGCGCCTGTTTCAGCAAGGCTGATGTCGGCGCTGGTGACGGACCACATTGGATGTTCTTTTGCGAGCGACTTGACCAATCCAAACACACTCGCGGCGTAAGGATTGACGACGTCACCCGGCAGCACCCGATGCGCTTGATTAGTGATCACTTTCAAACGTAACGGCCGGCGTTGATATCCGAGCCGAATGAGAGACCGGATCACGCGAAACAGCGACAGGACACCCAGGTTCTGACTCTCGTCGAGGGCAGCCACATCAGCAATGTTCGTCTCGGAAGTTTGGATAGCGCCGAGGAAATAGATCTCGTCGATAACGTCGAATTGCTCGAGCCATCGATCGAGGGTCTCAGAGTCACTCGTGTCGATCTCCCATTCGCTATCGGAGATTTGCCTCGTCTGTTTTCCAAGCGATGCCCGGACGACTTCATCCCGTTCATGCCGAATCGTGACCGTCTCCGCAAAACCTGACGATTCCGCAGCATGCAACACCAGAATCTTTCGGGCCGAAGCTGTTGGTCCCACATCTTCGCGCGTGGCGCGATTCAAAGGGGCAGGCGTCCAAACCGGCAAATAGAAGAACTCAGGCAAGTCGTCTTTCGGTTTTGCCTGTTTCAGAGCCAACTCCTGAATCTTGACGCAGACCAGTCCTGCTTCATTGAGCACTGTGACGTCGTAGCGATCCTGCTCGATCAGTTTGACGTGAGCGTAAGCGCGCGGGGTTAGCGGTCTCAGGACGTCGACGCGTTCGATCGCGAATGGCAGCACCAGGTTGTTGCGCTCGCGCCGGTTGATCGTGATGGCGGCAATGGCCTGCAAAGCCGCGTCCAACATACTCGGATGAATGCTGTAGTCGTCGACTTCATGCACGTACTCAGGCGGCAGAGTCAGAAGTGCGAGAGCCTCTTCATCGCCGCCGTAGATTTGTTCGATGCGCTGGTAGTACGGACCATACTCGATACCCACTGCCTTGAATTGCTCGTACAAGTCGTTCCGGTCTACTTCTTCTTTGCACCTGGACTTCATTTCTTCGATGGTTTGCTGGGGTGAGATTTCGGTGTCTGTTGGACCAGTTAGCCGGTATTCGCCGCGGGCATGAGACTCGCCGCCTTCGCTCTGGATCTCGAAGCTGAGCACGCCGTTCTCTTCTACGATGACGATTTGCACGCGTGCTTCATCCGTCACGACGAGCGGTCGCAACAGAACGATCCTCGCGAGGTGGAACTCACCGCTGTCGTAGATCTGTGAAAGCGCCGCGCGGGCCATCTCGAGGTAACCAACGCCGGGGAGGATCGCGCGCTGCAACACCACGTGGTCCTTTATCACCCGATCGGTGGCGCGGAGAGTCTTGCGGAAGACGATGCGATGGTTCTGGCGTAGAGTCTCCTTCGGATCTACACCTTCAACCAGCGGATGAGCGTGTTTTCGTAACCGCTGTTGAGCCACTCCGGATTCCGGTAACCAGTGTCGAATGCGTGCAAACGGATACACAGGCAACGAAAGCCGTCGTCGTGGTTGGAGTGAACCGACGCCATTGCGGTGCAACAGGTGCCAATCGACGTCGACACCAAGGAGCCAGAGTTGAGCAAGTTTTTGCCACTTACGCTGCTCGACCACTGCATGGACAAACTCGACCCCTTCTCGCCCCTCGAGCAACAACTCCGATCGTTGTTTGCTTTGCCGAACGTTACCTGTGAACACGCCCTCGATGTTTTGTTCGCCCCGGGCATACCGCGTTAGCTTGTCGGCAAGCTCTTCCACACTCGTTACGATCAGTGCAAGACGCTCCTCCATCGCTTCGCGTCCGACCTGTAACGTGTACGCCAGATCAGTCACACTCAACTCAGCCGCTGGTTCTTCAACCGCTGCTGCCGGCTCACTCTCGCGATGATGTTCTTGGACTTGCGTGCCATGATCGCTGACGAGATGTTGCGCGACAGCTCGCAATGACGGGAATTCACGGAAGACGGCCGCATTCAATTCCACGTCGTAATGCCGGCTCAGGGCATCAGTTAAGGTGCTGAAGCAGATCGGATCAGCGCCGTAAACGGTCAACGCCTCAGCCGGATCGATCTCGTGCAGGTCGAGATTGAGAACGTTGGCGGCCATGCGTCGCAGTTCATCTTCAACCTGCTCACGAAGGTCGACAGAAATGGGTGGTGAGGATTTGCTGGGGTGAGATTCTTTGTTTAAAAACTCTGCCAGTCTGGCCGCGTAGACTTTAAGTCGTTCTTCAGTTCGCGCCGACAACGTTATGAATTGTGGCTCGTTTGTCGGAACGCCGGGCCGTTCTTTAGTAATGAACTCTTCGATGATCAGGTGAGCATTCGAACCACCCGCGCCAAATGAGCTGATACCTGCTAATCGCGGATATTCCCGATCGGTTCCAGTTGGAACGAACCTGCTCTGTTTCCATGGCTCGAGCGTTTGTTGGACGAAGAATGGCGAGCTCTTGAAGTTGATGTGCGGATTGAGTTCGCCTGAATGCAGAGAAGGCGCCAGTTGGCGGTACTTCATCTGCAATAGCACCTTGGTTACGGCCGCGATGCCCGCAGCCGACTCGAGGTGTCCGATGTTTGACTTCACCGAACCGATGGAACAGTACTGGTTCTCAATTTTGTCTTCGGCGACAGCATCCGAGAAGCCCTTTATCAATCCAGTTATCTCAATCGGGTCTCCGAGAGACGTGCCGGTGCCGTGAGCTTCGAGATAACTGATTCGCCGCGGATCGATATTCGAATGTTTCAGTGCGCGGGTAATCACAGCAGCCTGCGCGTTGGGATTGGGAACGGTGTACCCACTGGTCCGTCCGCCATGATTGACTGCGGTTGCTTTGATAACGCCATACACATGGTCGCCGTCGGCAATCGCTTTGCTCAAAGGCTTCAGCATCAGCGCCCCGACGCCTTCGCCCGGTACGTAACCATCTCCGCCGGCGCCGAAAGTGCGGCAGCGACCATCGCTGGAAGTGAACTTGGCTTCACTCAACGCGACGTATTTATTCGGGTGAGTCGACAGATTCACTCCGCCCGCAATCGCAACTTCACAATCGCCTTGCCGCAGACTCGCACAGGCAAGATGAATCGCCGTCAACGATGAGGAGCACATCGTATCCAGCGCGATGCTGGGACCGTTGAAGTTGAAAACGTAAGAAACGCGATTGGCGATCGACGCGTGCAGCGAACTCGGCGTGTAACCGGTGCCTTTGTAGTTATCTTCGACGCTTAGCAGTTGATAGTGACCATACATCACGCCGACAAACACACCGGTCGCAACTCCCTCGAGACTCTGCCTGGTGTAGCCCGCGTCTTCGACTGTGTGCCAAACAGTTTCGAGGAATAACCGCTCCTGCGGATCCATGAGCTTCGCTTCTTTGGGCGAGATGTTGAAGAACAGCGAGTCAAACTTGTCGACGTCGTCTAAAAACCCTCCCCAGTGTTTGGCTCCATTTGCAGACCAACGGTCGGCGGGAACTTCCGTGATGCAGTCTTTTCCACTCTTCAGGTTTTCCCAGAACTGGGCCAGATCGTTGGCCATTGGATACCGGCCGCTGATGCCGATGATGGCGACGTCGTCGTGCTCTACAGCTTTACTGGTGGGCCGTGATTCAGGTTTTTGAAAACGAGGACGCCTGACGTTAACAGCGCGCTCGTTGTTTACAGCCGCAAGTTTCCGCGTGGGTTTCGCGTGGCCATTGCTGAACTGCTCGACCGCGGTGCGATGATGCTTGAGGAAGTAGCGACTGAGTTCGGCGATGGTCCGATATTCAAAAAACAGAGTTTTGGACAACTCGCCGAACTGTTTCTCGAGCTCCCGCGTCAAGTTCATAACGATGACGGAGTCGATCCCGTACATCTCGAGAGGCTCACGTGAAGAGATCTTGTCGATCGGGAGCTTTAGTTCGGTTGAGAGAATCCTCTTCAGGTGCAAATCAACCCGTTGAATCAGTTCTTCATCGATTGCTGCGGTAGTGGGGGGGTCCGTGGGACGAGATTCTTGTTGGGCCACCTCTTCCGAGGTAGTGACGGCTTTGCTGATCTTCCGGCGCTCACCCGCAAGCGCTATCAACTGCGTGTGGGGTGATTGCAGCGCGACTTCAAACGCGTTTAGACCATCTGCCGATTGAAGCGGAACCAGACCCATTGTCTGGCGCATCCAGGCACGTGACGATTCCGATGTTTGCAAACCGCCGTCCTTCCACAGAGGCCAGTTAATCGAAAGAGTCTTGCCGGCGCGTTTGCCTTGTTTGCGTAGGTCTTCACGTTGGAAAGCGAAATGATCGGCGAAGGAGTTTGCGTAGGCGTAATCGCTTTGACCGATGTTGCCGAGCGCGCCCGCCGCAGACGAGAAGATTACGAAGAAGTCGAGTGGCTCTTTCGCGGTGACTTCGTCGAGGCATTGAGTGCCGTAAACTTTAGGCGCCAGAACTGCGGCGATCTCTTCTTCAGACTTATTCAGCAGGAAGGCATCGCGTGTAACACCAGCGGCATGAATCACGCCGTTGATGGCACCGAACTGCGATTTGACGCGCGCGATCAGCGATTCGACTTGTTCCTGACGCGAAACATCGGCTTGCAGGTAAATGACGCGCTCGCCGGAACTGTTGAGAGATCGTAACCACGCTTCTTTGTCCGCATTCAGTTCTGAACGTCCGGTGAGAACGAACCGGGCCTTTGTGTGGCGAGCAAAGTGGTCTACGAAGATTTGGCCCAAACCGCCGCCGCCACCGGTAATCAGGCAAACTCCGTCGTCCTTGAGAGCGGATTGTTGCTGATCCGCGCCGGGTGTGTATTCGGTCCACGCCGCTATTTGTCTTTGCTTACCGGTGTAACGGACCTCTGAGTCCGCACCGTTCTGAAACTCATCGAGAACAGTATCAACTTGAGATTCGAGCTCTCCGTTCGTCAACACGAGAGTTCGATAAAGGAACTTCGGATTCTCGAGCCGTACCGTTTTCGCCAATGCTGAAACAGCCGCAAAGGCGGGCTGACGATCGGGATGAACGTAAAGCAGTCCGACCCAGCCATCCGCTCTTTGTTCCATCACTGTCTGCGTGAGGTTGAAGACGGAACGAAAACCGGAATCAAGTTGCTTCGAGATGTCGATGCCAGTCTGGCGGCACGACCAAAGATGAAGAACTCTGGCGGGATGTAGTTCCTGTTTGTCGAGTTCGACGAGGAGCTGCTGGTAGTCACTCTTTTGAGTCGGGTTTATTAGATAAGTATCGTTTCCGTGATCGGTAAACGTTTCTCCCGGTTTGACCAGGATGGGACGAATCGTCGCCGGCCTGGAAGCGACCCGCGCCGTTATCGCATCGCGAATGTCAGTGACCGTGTCAAAGATCAGGATGACTTCAGGACCGTCGTTTTGAGGCTCAGCGATCGCCGGTTTCGCGATCTGTTTGTCTTTCCAATCCGGGTGGTACAGCAGACACTCTGACGGCTGAGATTCGTCGTCGTTTGTTTGTTTCGCGAACGCGAGACCAAGCGGTTTAACCGCGAAATCGCTGATTCTCAGAAGCGTCGCACCTGTCTCGTCGACAACGGAAATTTCAAACTTCCGAACGCTATCAGCCTCCGCCTGCTGACTCGCCTGAACGTGGGCGTAAACTGTTTGACTCAGCGGTTGTAATTGCTCGATAGCGCCAAGGGAGAAGGGAACATAGACCTGCCCGTCGCGATCGTTTTCCTTGCCGAGCAGTCCCAACACGGCCTGCAAGGCGCCGTCCAACAATGTCGGATGGTAGGCGAAACTCCGGAACTCTCCCGGTAACCCATCCGGCACTTGCAGTCGCGCTATGGTTTCCGTGTTGTTGAAATGGAGTTCCTGAATCGAGCGAAAGCTATGGCCGTAATTGAAACCGTGTTCGTCGAATTGGCGGTAGCACTCGTCTTTGTCCAGTCTCTCCGGGCACCGCGCAAGGACAGCTTTTAGATCGAGTGATTCCGCGATTGCGGCGTCGCCGGCGAATACAAGCGTTCCCTGCGCATGCACCTCACGCGAACCGTCAGGCCGCAAAGACCAAACGTGGTACAGAACATCGTCGCGATCGGGATAAAGGCTGATGTTGATTTCACTTTCGCTGTCCGGCGCAAACACGACAGGACTGGTCCAACTCGTGTTTGTAATCTTGCGTACCGGGCGTTTACCAGCCAACTCTCCGGCGGCGCGGGCCATTTCCAACACGGCCACGCCAGGCAACAACTTGCGGCCCTTGATGACGTGATCGTTCAGGAAGAACTCGCTTCCGTCGAAGCGCGTCGTGAATTTCTGTTCTTCGAGATCCGAGGTATTCTCGTCGATGAGCGGGTGAAGTTTCGCGAGTGGACCGCGCGCGAGAGTCGTGCTCGAAGTCGGTAACCAGTAACGCTCTCTGGCGAACGGATATGTAGGCAGGGGGATTCGTTTGCCCCTGGAGTTTTCCTGAAACTTGGGCCAGTCGATTTCGGCGCCCGCAACCCAAACCTGGGCCAGCTTCTCTAAATCGCCGGACTTGAGCAAAGCAGAAAAGAACGACAGACCTGCTTCACCCTCGATCAATGAGCTGACCTTGTCGTTGTTCGGATTGGTGGAATGGATTCCTTCGCCAGGCTCATCCCCCCGCGCATACTGGTTCAGGCGTTCGATTAGTTCGCCGGTATTGCTTACGACGATAGCTAAACGTTCCTGCATGTGCTCGCGGCCGATTTGAAGAGTGAACTCAACATTCGCCAGGAAATCCGGATCGTCCTCGCTCGGTTGCTGCTTCAAGAAACGGCCCAGTCGCTCGGCGTAAGCCTTCAGCCGATCCTCGTTGCGTGCCGACAACAGGATTAAGTGTGAAGTTTGAGTGACGCTTTCGGTCTCGCTGATCTGTTGAACATGCTCTTCGAGAATAATGTGCGCGTTGGCCCCACCGGCGCCGAACGAACTCACTCCCGCCAACCTTGGGGTCACCAACGCTTCGTCACCTTCACGCAGCACCGGCCTTAGCCAGTAACCCAGTTCTCGCTGAACGTAGAAAGGAGTCGATTCAAAGTCGATGTTCGGATTCAGACTCTCGGCATGCAGCGAAGGAGCAAGCATTCCGTGCTTCATCTGGAGCAGGACTTTCGTAATGCCTGCGATTCCCGCCGCCGATTCAAGATGACCAACGTTCGACTTTACTGAACCAATCGCGCAGTACTGACTATCGCGCGAGTGTTGCTTGTTGCTGAGCTTTCGAAATGCTTTTGTCAGCCCGGCGATCTCAATCGGGTCTCCAAGAGCAGTGCCGGTGCCATGCGCTTCGAGATAACTGATCTTGCGCGGATCTATGCCGGCCTTGTTCAAAGTGCCGGCGATCAGTTCGGTCTGCGCATTCGGATTAGGGACCGTGACACCGTTGGTCTTGCCGCCATGGTTGATGGCGGTTTTCTTGATGGTGGCATAGACGTAATCGCCGTCGACGATCGCCTTTGACAGAGGTTTGAGCAGGATTGCTCCTACGCCTTCGCCCGGTACATAGCCGTCGCCACCTTCGCCAAAACTACGACAACGGCCATCGGTGGACGCAAATTTTCCGCTACTGAGGTTGAAGTATTTGCTGGGGTGAATAGTGACGTTGACTCCGCCGGCGAGAGCAATGTCGATCTCGCCGCGCCGGATACTCTCGCACGCCAGGTGAATTGCCGTGATAGAGGAGGAGCACAATGTATCGAGCGCGATGCTTGGACCACGCAGGTTGAAGAAATAGGAGACGCGGTTGGCGATTGACGCAAAGAAGTTCCCGGGTGCGATAGTGTTGCCCTTGAGCGTCTCTTCCGCCGCAAACAGTTGATACTGAGCGTACATGACGCCGACGAAAACGCCCGCGTTCTCGGTTGCGAGACGTGCTCGTGTGTAGCCGGCGTCTTCAAAAGTCTGCCACGCTGTTTCGAGGAACAGACGTTCCTGCGGATCCATCAATTCGGCTTCGCGCGGAGAAATGTTGAAGAACAGCGGATCGAACTTGTCGACGTCGTTTATGAATCCGCCCCATTTGCTGTAGCTCTTGCCTGGCTTTTCTTTGTCGGGATCGAAGAACGAATTGAGGTCCCAGCGGTCGGCGGGTATCTCGGTGATGGAGTCTTTGCCGGATTTCAGGTTTTCCCAAAACTCCTCCGGCGTATCTGCTCCCGGATAGCGGCCCGCGATTCCGATGATGGCAATTACTTCATCGCGAGTCGCGGGACTGGATTTACCTGCCTTGGTTGCGCGGTGTCCATTGCCGTTCCCGTTGCTGTGACCATTGCCGTTACTTTTCGCGTGTGCGTTTCCAGTAGCGCCTGAGTGCCCATTCTTACGATCAGTTGCTTGCAGCAGGAACTGCTTAGCCGATTCGCTGACGGCTGTTTTGTCTTCTGTGGCAACGGCAGCACGAGGCGGTGTTGTTGTAGATTGCGCAGCTAGTTCAGCGAGCTTCGACGCATGATTCTCGACCAAATACTCAGCCAACTCCCTGATGTTCGGGTATTCGAAAAAGAGAGTCTTTGGCAACAGCCCGAATGTTTCCTCGAGATCGTGAGTGACGTTCACGATCATCATCGAGTCGATACCGTATTTTTCCAGTGCGTGATCCGAATCGAACCTGGAGACCGGCAGCTTGACCTCGCCCGCCAGCAGAGACTTCAAAAAGTTTTCCGCTGTCGTTTGAAGAAGTTTCGCCGTTACTTCGGATGCGGGTTCGATTGCACGAGTCGGTATTTCCGCGGCCTCCTTTTGCGAAAGCCGATTGTCCAGGCCATAAGCGACGCGCAGTTTTTCTGCTTCTCCGGGAAGGACGACAACATGCGGGTATCGTGAGTTAAGGGCGTATTGAAACGCGCGATAGCCATCTTCAGAAACCAGAGAAACCAGGCCGGAGTGCTTTTTGGCTTGGCGCTTTGCTTCTTCCGATACAACCATTCCGCCATCGCTCCACAGCGGCCAGTTAATTGACAGAGTGCGACCGTGACGCTTTTGTTCGAGTCGTCGCTGTTCGCGCCCACTCGCGAAATGGTCCATGAAGCGATTCGCGTAGGCATAGTCGGCTTGTCCCGGATTTCCACTGACGGCGACGAGCGATGAAAAGAGCACGAAGAAGTCCAGCTTCTCGTCTTTCAGTGCTTCGTCGAGATAGATCGTTCCGGCGATTTTCGGAGCGAGTACCGCTTCGAGTGCTTCGCTGGTTTTAGTGAATAGAAAGCCGTCGCGAATGATTCCCGCACTGTGAATAACGCCATCGATGCGATCGAAGCGCGCGCGGATCTTCTCTATCAACTCGTTGACGGCCTGCTGATCCGAAACATCGGCTTGCATGTAGACGACTTCGGCGCCGAGTTCTTCCAACTTACGAATCGAGAGCTTTCCCTCCTCGGTACACTGGCTGCGACCGGTAAGCACCAACTTGACCTTCGCTTCTTTGGCTAGCTGCTCAGCGAAAATCCTTCCGAGCGCACCCAGGCCGCCGGTAATCAGGTAAACTCCGTTCTCTTTGATCGGATTCGTTTGAACCTCTTCACTCGGCTCGATCTCGACGAGGCGATTGATGTATCGCTCACCGTTTCTGTAGAGAACATGTGCCTGGTCCATGG
>CBFGMX010000089.1:0-21067 GCA_965649955.1 uncultured bacterium | reverse complement strand
AGTTCTGCCCAAACAGGACCATCCGCTCGTAATCGACAACGAACCGCGTCTCGAAAGAGATCGCGAAAGTGTTCTTCGTATTCTGAATCGGACCGGTAGCGGATTTCTCTTCCGCTCTCCGGCCGCCAGAATTCACGTTTCTCGATTCGCTTGTCGCTAACAATCAACGCGCATCCCGGTCGTACTGAACGGATGTTCGAGTATGCAGTGCGCTCGAAGTCCGGTGTGCTGTTCAGGTAACCGGCAACGTACACACGGTCTACCTCAATGGGAAGCGTTGATAAATCAAGGAGAGAAGCCAGATCTGAGGACCAGACGAGGCTTTGTGAACTCGCCTGGTAATAGAGCGGGCGCGTACCGAAAGCATCGCGTGCAAGGACCAGTGTGCGAGTCGATGGCTGCCATAATGAAAGGGCAAAGTCGCCGATCAAGTGAGGGAGGAAGCCCATTCCCCACTTCAAACGTGAGGCCATTACGATCTCGACGTCAGTCGAAACGTGGTCGACATGCCCACGCAGTTGCGAGATCAACTCATCGCGATTGTCCAGTCGCCCGTCCCATGCCAGTATGTCGCCCGCGCTTGACACCAGCGGCTGTCGCTCGCGTTTCGACTCGCGATCCGTATGGTGGGCGCGAAATACGATCGCGGCTGTCTCCGTTTGTTTGTATCCGCCGCCGTCAGGTCCTTGCCAGGCTAACCGGCGTCCGAACTCGTCGAGCAACCGGCGATCGACGGGCGCGCCATTCAGATTGAGTATCCCCGCAAGTGCACTCATCGAAGTTCTTTATGACTTTCAGAATTTCAGCCGCAGTTTGTGTAGAAGCTTTGATCGTGAGCTTTGGGGGAAGCTGATGTCGCGCGATCAAATGTAAGGTGGCGTTTCCAGGGACACCGTACGCTTGTAAGAGAAAGGGTGCGAAGAAAAGTTTCGTTCTGCTTGGGATACCGAACGAAGCGTGTCTTTCCCCGATTTTTTATGCGTTTGATTTTTCGCGAACGCGAAATTTCCGCTTGGGATACTAAGCAACGAGAAAGAGAGTGGTGTCTATTTCAACTCAAGGTCCACCACGCGATCGGCCCACCTGGTTGGGAGTGGCCGGTGCGAGATCATGACGGTTGTGACGTTCTTCAGGAACGAATCGAGGCTGGCGAGTAGACGTGTTTCGGTCAACGCGTCGAGTGCCGAAGTGCATTCGTCGAGAATCAGCACACTCGGTCGTTGCAGCAGCGCGCGCGCCAGCGCCACGCGTTGACGCTCGCCGCCGGAAAGCCGGTTGCCGCGCGGGCCAAGTGGTTCCTCCCAACCTCCCGGCAGGCGGCGAATCACCGGTTCCAACTGGGCGATCTTCGTCACGTTTTCAAGCTCCTCACGAGTTGCGCCGGCGTTTCCGAACAACAAATTCTCCCGCAGTGAGAGATCGAACAACACCGGATCCTGTGGCACCAGGATTACAGCAGACCTAAGACTCTTTAACCTGATATCGCGAATGTCCATGCCTTCCACTAAGACGGCGCCGTCGCGCGCGTCGTAAAGTCGGGCCATCAATCGTCCGATCGTGCTCTTGCCTATACCACTAGTGCCCGCAAGCGCAACTCTCTCACCACGATCGACGCGCAGGCTGACGGCATTCAACACCGGTCGATCGCCCTCGTAGCTGAAGGAAACATTCTTTAGTTCCAGCGCCGCGGGGCTGGCGGCGGGCAGAACGAACGGCTGCGGTCTATCTCTCAGCGCGACTTCGGTTTCGGCGATCTCCATCAGACGACGCACGCTTGCCGCGGCCCGTTGCAACTTCGAATAGATCTCGATCGCACCGTACAAAGGCGCGAACAATTGAAGCGTGTAGCCGTAAAAGGCCACGAGGCCACCAGCGGTTAACGTTCCCATCATGACCTGGTAGCCGCCGTAACACAGCACACTCGCCATGCCCGTAACAATGATCAAGTAGAGCATCACGCTGAAAAACAGTTCCGTGCCTCGCCGCTTGACCTGCGCGCGAACAGCGCCCGCCGAAAGACGAACAAACCGCCGCGCCTCTCTTTGCTCGCAGGAAAGCAGTTGGATCTGAAGAATCGCCGCGAGGTGTTCTTCGAGGAAACCGATCATCCTGCCCGACTGTTCCTGTACGGAATCCGACGCGCTGCGCAGCCGATCGTGAAATCGACGGCGAATCAGAACGAAGACTGGAACGAGAGGCATCACGATGAGCGCGAGACGATAGTTCAGGACCAGCATCGCCGACAGCACAAGAATGAAGATCGTCAGCATCCGCAATGCACCTGGAATCACCTCGCCAACGAGCGTCGCCGCCTGGTCCACGTCCATTTGCAACCGGTGCAACGTGTCGCCCACAGGTCTTTTGTCGTGGTACTCCGCCGAGAGTCGTTGCAGGTGACGCAGCAGTTTCAACCGCGAGTGAAAGGACATCTTCTGCACTGCGCAAACGTTCAACAGTCCGCCAAGCGCGTCGAGACCGAGACGGCCCATGTAAGTAAGAAACAGAGCGGCGGCGACCAGTGGTAGCCACGCAAACCGTCGTTGCGGAATTACGTCGTCGATAAGCAGCCGGATGATTAGCGGATCGAGAAGAATCAGAAAACCGCCGCACACAACGCACAAGTAACTGGCGGCGTGAAGACGCAGAAACGGTTTGACTTGCGAAGCAAACCAGCGAAATTCACGATACTGCTGCGGTGGCATCAGTTTCGTCCTGGTGTGAACTGACGCGACTCTACGAAGATTCAGGCCAGTGCTACACAAAAAAGTGATTCTGCTTGGTACGCCAAGCAAACTCGATTTCGCTGTGGTTTTTCGGGATTTGGCCGGAGAGCCCGATGGCGTTCGGTGCTTGGAATGCCAAGCAGCAATCGTTACTTCCACGCCTTCTTGATCGCCGCCGAACGTGCGGCCTCGAGCCGTTGAACGTCAGAATCGATACAGCGAGTGTTGTAACCAACCACGCGCCCCACGATCTCAGCCTCACGCGGATACGTTAAACGGCGAACGGTGGACGGCGACGAGTGATGGGGGATGATGAGCAGTTGATTACCCTGGCGTTCACACCAGCCGCACGCATAACCGTCTCGCAGCTCGACGAAGAAAATGGGCCGCTCAAACTCGTTATGCCACGACGCGGTCTGCAATCTGTTCTGACTGATGTCGATCTCGACCACTGCGCCGGGTCGGATCAATGGATACATTGTGTAGTCGGCGAGACCGACATAACCGTAGCGAATATTTCCACGCGCTTCTGATTTAGAAATGTCGGGTGACGTTAGTTGCGGCATCAAGCTTGTCGACCCGCGTGCGACATTCCGTGAAGCGTTGACCATTCTTTGACTTTCGTCGTGTAGCTCAGGTCGCAACTGCGTGACGTGAGGATTGGCGATCGACCCGTATTTCTCGATCTCGTCAAGGTCTACGTTGTAGAGGCGCGCGAGCTCCCGGAAATCCGCGTGGTAGATCACGCTCAACGTGAAGAGCTTGCAGATGCTTGGCTCGGAAACGCCGTTCTCGAGTTGGGCCAGCCAACCATTTGAGATGCGGAACCGCTTATCGCCTTTGGCCTCAGCGATTCTGCCGCTCGCCTGCTCGACCTGCCGAACAGTGATATTGCACCTGTTGCGAAGGTTCTTTAGTTTACTGCCCGTCACAGTAAAACCTACGGCTTCGGCTCAGGTTGATGATTGGGCGATTTCCGATTGGGCCGCGGGCTAGTGTGAAATAACGGGAGGAAAGGACGCGGACTCTATCACGCTGGTATTTATCCTGCGATCATCAATTTTGTTCGTCCGGCATAACGGAAAATTGAGTGAATTTGCGATATTGAATCGGCCTTGATAGATGCGCCGCGTTCACTAACGACAACGCACTGCGTTCAGCATCCCGGATAAATCAAGTCAATCGTGCGGATAGAGCACTCCGATCACCTGCCCGATAATGGCGACGTCTTCGCGCGCGAACTCCTCGCGCAGATTGCCCGAAAGCGGATGAGGTATCAGGACCACCTTGTCGCCCGGCGCATATTCGAGATACACGCAGGTCGGTCCATGCGGGCTCAGTACATAAAACAATTCGCGCTCGTGAAAGCTGACGTTTTCCGCCGGCTGCACCTTGTTCAGCAGTTTATTGATCAGCACTCGGCTGCCGGGCGGCGCGAGCGGAGCAGCGTTCGTATCGTTTTCTCCGATCACCACGTACCCGAGATACGGCGGGTACAGCGAGCTTAGATACTCGACGTCCACGCTGGCCCAGTCCTTCAGAACGCCTTCCAGGAACTGAGAATTTGCAAGTTTTGCATCGTCTCTCAGGAGCGGAACTTTTATCTTGCGGTGACGGGTCACTGCGTCGGGACTGACTTCTCGCGTTCGCGCGCGGGCCATCTTCAGTTGCTCTCGCAAACGACGCTGTGGTTGCAGGCCGATGGCTGCATCGATCTCGGTGCGCGAAAGATTGAGAACGATGCGGAGACTGTCGAGTTTTGCGGACCCTGGTTGGCGAATACTACCGCTGACGATGTTGCCGAGAGTCGACTTGCCGATACGCATGTCGGCATTGCCGTTCACGCGCGCCAATCGTTCACTTTCGCGGACGATGTCTTTGTAGCTTAGTCCAAGGAGTTTCATCGCTGCCAGAATCAGTTGTCCCAGTGGTGAGGTAGTTTCGTGACGTGGTCGACCACGGCTCGACCGGTTTTGCTGACTCATCCGACAGTAAGTCTCCTTGACCGTGTTCAGGGAGGCCCGATGTGACGCAGTTGTGCGTCATCCTAAAAAATAAAACTGGGCTCAAGTAAGTCAGGGCTTGGACTTGAAAGGAGTTCTGGACGTTTGGGAGTAAACGAATCTTACACGATCTTCGGACCTTTGAGAATGGGTCAGTTTTCCCTATGGTCGTCCGCAAGCCGCCACTGTTAAGAAATTAGAACATTCCTTTTTTCACTCAGCTCCAGCAAGCGCGAAACATAATTTCTGTGGCATCTCACTTGCCACTTTCCTGTAACGAATACGAATGTGATGTGGAACAGAACACACGAAGGGACGGAGCTTTAATATGCTCGACCAGCAAGTTGACGACAAAGGTACTGATCAAACCCAGGCACGGGAGATAATAAGAAACTTGTGTGACCGCTCTTTTGACGGCGATGCCGACAAGCTCGCAGTCGCGTTGGGCCGGTCTACCGAGCATGTTCAGGCCGTACTTAGCGGTTCAGAGCCCGCTGACGACGATTTGGTCATGAAGGCTCGAGGGATTGCGATAAATCGTGGGGCTGAAGTCGAATAAGTCATCCCAAAAATCGAGCAGCCGTTCACGCACTAAACCAAACGGTCCTGCTCCGTGGTGGTGGTTTGAAGGCGGCACCGAAGTCTGTTCGGTGTGCACACATCCGTACGCATATCAAACGGGCGGATACTGTGTCGATTGCGACGGTACCGTCTGTTCAGTATGCGTACAGGAAACTGTGACGATGGAACTGCTGTGTCCCGGCTGCGTGACCGCCCGTGGTTCTGAATAAAAGGAGACTCTCTGAAATGGCTGCGCGAGCGATCTGGAAAGGTCAACTGAAAATCGGAACCACGAAGGTGCCGGTGAAGTTGTACTCCGCCGTCCAGGATCGGACCGTGCGTTTCAACATCCTCGACGATCGCAACAAGATGCGAGTCAAGCAGCACATGATCGATCCCGACTCCGGCGAGGAAGTGCCCACGGAGGAAATCCAGAAAGGTTATGAGATCGAGCCCGGAAGATTTGTGATTCTGACAGAGTCGGACCTCGAAGCGCTGCAACCGCCGCCGTCGCGCGATATCGAGATCGAAGAGTTTGTGGACCAGGACGAGATCAGCCAGCAATGGTTCGAGCGACCTTATTACCTTGGCCCTGACGACGGCGACAAAGATTATTTCGCACTGGCCGAGGCGCTAACGAAACAAGAGAAAGAGGGAATCGCGCATTGGGTAATGCGCAATAAGTATTACGCGGGCGTGCTGCGGTCCATTGACGATTACCTGTACTTGTTTACGTTGAAGGACGCGAAAGAAGTGATCTCGGCGAACGACTTAGCGAAACCGACCGGCGCTGCGCCGACGCAGAAAGAGTTGGCCATGGCGACGCAGCTCGTCGAGATGCTGCGCGGAGATTTCAATCCGGCCGATTACAAGGACGAGTACCGGGAGAGAGTGGAGAAGTTTATCGCGCAGAAGGCGAAGGGCCGCGCGCCGAGGCTGCAAGCTGTGAAGACTAAACGTAAGACAGAGTCGCTCGGCGCCGCTCTCGAAAAGAGTCTTGCGGCGATGAAGAAGGAGAAACGCGCTGCCTAAAACGCAACAAAAAACTCAGGAACCTGAAGAGGAGAACGCCGGAGCCAGACCATTCTGGTCCGGGACGTTGACGTTCGGGTTGGTGAGTGTGCCGGTGAATCTGTTTCCGGCGGCGCGGTCCAACCGCGCGTCGTTGCGGATGTTGGGACCGGACGGTCAGCCTCTGGCGCGAAAGTATTTTGCTGAGAAGACGGGGAAAGATCTCGATGCCGACGAGGTCGTGCGCGGTTATCAGGTCGATAAGAACAAGTACGTCGTAGTCACCGACGAGGAGCTCGAACGGCTGCAACCTGAGAAGACGCGTGACATCGATCTCAAACAATTCGTACCCGCCGACTCGATCCCGCCGCTGTACTTCGAACGCGGATACTTTTTGACGCCTGCCGCAGGATCGCAAAAAGCTTACAAGCTATTGGCGGAGACGATGAACAAGAGCGGCCTCGCGGGCGTCGCTACGTTTGTCATGCGCGGGAAGGAATATCTCGTCGCAATCTTTTCCGACAACGGAATTTTGCGGGCTGAGACGATGCGGTTTGCAGATGAGTTGCGTTCGCCGTCCGACGTCGGGTTGCCGAAGAAGAAGGACGTTCCGAAGGCGACGGTTAGCAAGTTTGAGAAGTTGATAAAGAACAAATCGAAGAAGCGGTTCTCACCGGCAAAGGAATTGGCGGACAAGCAGACTGACGAATTACTGAAACTGGTAAAGAAGAAACAGAAGAAACGCTCCAATGTCGTCGAAGTCGAAACCGAAGCCGAGACTGATCATAAAGTGATCGACCTCGTGCAGGTCTTGAAGAAAAGCCTCGCTGGTAAAGCGAAATAGCCGCGCTGGCCGGCAAATTAAGCGAGTTACCGTTTACCGTCGATATCGACGGCGATTTCCCGCCACCTGCCCTGTTTGAAACGAACCACACTCAGCACACAACGCGTCGCGTGGCCTGCGAGTATGGCTGCCCAGATGTCGATCGGATCGAGCGTACTGGTCTGCTGGATAACGAAACAAAGACCGAGCGGCACAAGGATCTGGGAGATGATCGAAATGTAGAGCGGGCTTTTTGTATCGCCTGTGCCCTGTAGTCCGCCGGTAAACGTGAGCGCCACCGAAATGAAGAGTCCGGAAACACTCAGCACGCGCAGAAGCTGGACCCCAATCTCCACGACCGTCGGATCATGCATTCCGAAAATGGCCAACAACTGGCGCGGCATAAATAAAAAGAACAGACCGACAAACGCCGCGCCCGCGAAACCAAAGCGCGCAGCAACATGGACCGCCGCATCGGCCCGATCCGGATGACCGGCCCCGAGGTTCTGTCCGGCTACAGCCGCCGCTGCGCCCATCAATCCCACCGACGTCCAGGTGATCAAAGAAAACAGCTCGGTGTAAGAAACGGCAAACGCAGCCTGCGCTGCGGCGCTTTGGGCCAGCGATCCGATAAACGCAAGCATAAACACGCCCCCGATGTTCATCGCGATTCCCTGAATGCCCGTCGGCAGTCCAAACCTGAAAATCGACCTGATGATGCCCCAATCAGGACCGAACCCATGACCATCACCGCGCGGAATCGAAACTACCCACTTGCCGCTCCACAGTTTCCATAGCGCGTAAGTGGCGACCAGACCCGACGCGATACAAGTACCCATTGCGGATCCTTTGGTTCCGAACGCGGGAATTGGACCAAGACCGCGAATCAGAACAACGTTCAGCACCAGGTTCAACACGGTCATGCTAATGCCGAGAATCATCGGTGTGCGCGCATCGCCCGCCGAACGAAGCGCGCCGCCGAGCATGAAGAAGATCATCATGCCGATGCTGAACACGAACATAATCCGCAGGAAGGGAAGTGCTTCGGCCTTCACGTCGGGCGCCGCGTTTACGAGGTTGAGCAGCGACGGCGAGACGAAGTATCCGATCGGCGCCATCACTCCGAGCGAGATGAAGATCGCGGTTAGAAATGCCTGGTAAACAGTCCGATTCACTTTCTCCTCGTCGCCGGCGCCTGCAAAACGCGCGACCAGCACGCTCATTCCCGTAAACAACGACGAGATGAACACGATTACCACGAGGAAAATCTGCCAGCTCACTCCGATCGCTGCGTTTGCCTTAAACCCGACGAGGTTGCCGACGAGCGCGTGATCGATGATGCCTTGCAAGCCGCCGATCACGTTGGTGAGCATCGTGGGCCACGCAATCTTCCAGACCGCCGGCCGCAGCGGGCCTTCGACGATCGATCGGTCGTAACGCGGTTTGGTCGGTGTGGACGCCGGCGCTGGTGCGGTTCTCGTTTGTGCCATTCCGGTTATTCCATCGACGTGAGGCGCTTCTCGAGTTTACGCGCTCGTTGCAGCAACCGCGGGTTGCCAATCCGTTCGGTGTACGCTGCGAACTCCGCGGTTGGACCACGCCAGCGCAACTCCTCGACGTCGTCGAACAGCGGCGCATCGATGCGTAAAGTTGCGAGGTCCTTGAACAGCAACGCGAGCCTTCGGTTTTCCTCGTTCAGTGTGTCGGACGGGAAGCTTTCTATCGGTCCATAACGATTGATGAACTGCGCTGCTGTCTTTGGGCCAACACCGGCAATGCCGGGATAACCGTCGGCCGAGTCACCAACCAGCGCGAGATAGTCGGGAATGAACTCCGGCGCAACGCCGAATTTGGCGCGCACTCCTTCTGCATTTCGAATGACGCCGGATCTTCGGTCCACTTGTACCACACGGTCATCGCGAACGCATTGCGCGAGATCTTTGTCGGGTGTCCAGATGCAAACCTTTTCGACTCGCTCGTCCTGTTCTGCCAGATATGCGGCGGAAGCCAGCGCATCGTCAGCCTCGAGCTCGATCATGGGCCACACGACGACACCCATCGCCAGCAACGCTTCTTCGAGCGGAACAAATTGAGCCAACAGCGCGCGTTCAACGCCGGCGCTGGTTTTGTAACCGGGCCAGAGGCCGTTGCGAAACGACTCGATGACGTGGTCCGTGGCCACGCCGACATGTGTGGCGCCTTCGTCGATCAACTGAGCGACGGTGGCAAGCACACCCGAAACGGCGCCGTATGGAGGATCGGTTTTTTTGAAGCGCCGGATGCCGTAGAAATGGCGAAACAGTTCGTACGTTCCGTCGACCAGGTGGACGATCATGGGAGGATGTTAGCATTTGCCGGAAAAATTTTTCGTGCCGAATGTCGATCCGCCGATTAGTCATTCGATTAAGAAGTAGAGAACGGAAAATGACGGTTAAATTAAGAAAGAGGAGAGATTACGATGCGAGTTATGGTCATTATCAAGGCTAACAAGGATTCAGAGGCGGGAATTATGCCGAGCGAGAAGCTGCTGACGGACATGGGTAACTTCAACGAAGAGTTGGTGAAGGCGGGCGTCATGCTTGCGGGCGAGGGGTTGCATCCGAGCTCGAAAGGAAAACGCGTGAAGTTTTCCGGCCGCCAGCGAATCGTCACTGATGGTCCATTCGCGGAGACGAAGGAACTTATTGCTGGGTTCTGGCTGTGGAAGGTGAACTCGATTGACGAGGCCATCGAATGGGTTAAACGCATCCCCTTCGATCCGGACAGTGCTCCCCAGGAGAGCGAAAGCGAGATCGAGATCCGTCCGGTGTTCGAAGCGGAAGATTTTGGCGCTGAGTTCACGCCCGAAGCTCGCGCACAGGAAGATCGCCTGCGCGCGGAGATCGAGAAACAGAAGAATCAGTGAAATCGGTGGTTCAGAAGCCCAATCTAACTTGTACCTGGATGCGGCGGTTGCCGGCGGCGGCGCTGCCGCTTGGTCCAAAGCCAAAGCTGCCGGACGTTGAAAACGATTCGCCGAATCGCGGCGAACTCAAGTTGCCGATCGGGTTTGCCAGGTTCGTGTGGTTCAGCAGGTTTTGAATGTTCACTGAAAGCGTCAGCGTGTAACGTTTTTCCGGATTGGGGCCATTCGCTGGAGCGGCATTGTTTACGGGCTTCGCTGCTCCCCCGGGCGCCAGTGCAGCCGGGATGTTTCCAAACGCGAACGACCTGTTGATTCCCAGATTCACCGAAAAGAAACTGGGACCCATTCCATAGTTTCGCGGAATGAGTTGCTGACCCGGTGCAGGCGCCAGGTCGAAATCTCCAAAGCTGGTCCGTTTTAAGTTCGCCGGATCGGTTTGGGCGGTTGCAAATGCCGGGCGTTCAGTGAACAACCCATCGCCGTTGGTGTCGCGGCCGGTGACGATGTTAAAAGGACGCCCACTCGAATAAACGATGAACGGGTTCAGGTTGATCTTCAGTTTCGGCAGGACCATCGAGCCGCCGACAAAGAAATTCGCACCCGGAATAAACGCCACGCGCGAATACTCACTGCTCACGTCGTAACTGTCCGCCGGAAAGCAACTGGCAATCGATCCGAAGATGCAATCCGTGTCTGTCTTCCCTTTGCCGGTGCCGAAGTTTGCGAATAGCGAAAAGCCTTTGCTCATCTGGCGTCGCAATCCACCGAAGAACCGGTAGTCGTTAAACTTTGCGCTCGACTCGTAGTAAAAGATATCGCCGATGTTGCCGAACGGCCGCACACTGCTGTCCGGATCGTTTGGATCGTAAGTGCCCGGCAAAGGCGCGTTGAGATTGCGCACTCGCAGGAGGTGCTTGCCGCGGTAGTTGAAAAAGACGGCGAAGAAGGTGAACTTCGACGGCAATTGTCGTTCGAAATTCACCGCGGTCATGACGAAGGTCGGCGCCTGAAAATCACCGGCGATGCGTCGTGTGATTTGTGGGGCGGCAAACGCGGCGAGGGAATCAGCCGTCGGCACGTTTGTCACGCCGTTTAATGAAAACGTGGAACCATCGAGAATTGCCGGATCGAACACTCGGAAGTCGAGCTGGTTTTCGCCGTCGAAACGATTGGCCAGCAAAGTTGCGCGTTCGCCGAAGCGATCATAGAAGATGCCCATGCCGCCGCGGATCACCATCTTCGGCGACGAGCTCGAGGGCGCGCCTGGACCACTGCCAACACTTGTGCCGCCCGGCGCCCACGCGAAGAACAAACGCGGCGCGAAGTTGTAATTGCTGCTGATGTTTGTCTGCCGCTCGTAACGAAGGCCCGTCGTCAACGTCAGGTTCGGACGAATACGCCACTCATCCTGAACGAACAATCCAAGGTCCCTTTGTGTAACTGACGCTTCCGGGTTACCACCCGCGATCGAAAACTGAGTGACGCCGCCGCCGAGCAAACGCATGTCGGGATTACCCTGGAACAACAACGTTCGGCGATAACGTTCGAGACTCGTGATTGGAACCATTATCGGCTGGTTATTTGCGTCAAGAACAATCTGATTGCTTTCGTCAAGCTGCGGAGCATTGCCGCCGGAGAACGTGAACGTACCGCCGAAGTTCTGTGGCGAGAAGTCGGTGATGTTTACACCGCGCACACGCGCGCCGAAACGCAGGATGTGGCGGTTCCTGGTCCAGGTCGAATAGTTCTGAACCTCCCAACGATCCTCGTTGTTATGCGCGAGTCCGACCTGCGAGCCGCCGGCGATAAAAGCGTCCTGGACCACGATGGTCGGAATGACATTGTTGCCGTTCTGTTCCCCCCGGGTGCGAATGTACTGAAAGCGGGTTTCGTTCATCAGTGCCGGACTGAGAATCGCTGTCTCCGTTACCTGAAACGTTTGCGTTGTATTTGACCGGCTGAACGCGCGCTCCGGAAGTGAGAAATCCGACGCGCCGACGTTGTCGGCTTTCGTGTTCGAATACGAGTAGCGAACGACCAGTGTGTTAGCTTGATTCAGTTGGTAGTCGAATCGTGGACTGAATGAGAAAAACCGGTTCGGCACCAGCAGCGCGAGGTTGAAAGGTGTCGGGATCAGGTTCGAATTCAGGACCTGCGCGTTGATGATCGCGTTGTCGTCAGTCACGCGACGCTGAACGTCGAGAAAGAACGACGATTTGCCGCGCGTGATTGGTCCACTGACGCTGCCGCCGAAGTAACGGACCTGAAACGGCGCGCGCCGCGGCGCGAATGGGTTGCGCGAATTCAAACTCTCATCGCTGAAGTTGAAGAAGCTGCTGGCGCGCAGCTTGTCCGCGCCGGGCTTGGTGAAGATCTCGATCTGGCCGAAGCCGATGTTGTTGTTCTCAGCATTGAACGGATTCTGGTTGATGCGTACTTCGCGAATCGATTCTTTCGGCGGCATGCGTCCGCCGGTGAAACCGTCGATAAAGATCTGTCCTCCGTTTGGGCCCGCCGATGGTCCGGCCATCGCCTGCACCGCTGAAGCGAGTGCGTCCGGGTCGTCAGGCAGTACATCCAATTCCTGACCCTTCAAAACAACAGCGTCGGCGTTGTTTGCGGGATCCGTATTCAACCCCTGCTCCTCGGTGACTGTGATGATCTGCTTTTCGAGCGTTACGACCAGACGGACATCGTGCGTCGTACCTGGTCCAGCGGCGATTGCCAACTCCTTTTTTTCATAAGCACTGAAGCCGCCGGCCGTGACACGCAAGGTGTAAGCTCCGGGCGCGAGCGAATTGATCGTGTAAACACCTTCAGCATTTGTCGTCGCCGTCTTTTCCGATCCGTCTGCAGCTACAAGCGTAACGGTTGCGCCGACTACGAGCGCGCCGAGTTCGTCGGTTACCTGGCCGCGCAACGATCCGACGCGTTGCTGGGCAGTCCCGATCAGACACAGACAAAAGATGCAGAGGAGACTCCTGGTTAACTGAAACATGATCATTAGCCTTTATCTTGAAATCCGTGGATCACGGGCCGCCGAGACTCATCGCGCCAAGCGAATTTGCAGCCGCGCGATTTCCTTGCGCGTTTTGCAGCAGCGGCGCGACTTCACTCACGATCGCAATGGCAGTTATGCGCGTGGGATCCGCGCCCCTGGTACTGGAGATCAGAATCGAGTCACCCACCTTCAGTTCCTGAAGCGTGAATGTCGGAAGCCGATCGAACATCTCCTGCAAATCACCACTAGCCTTTTTCAAAGCTTCCAACAATTCCGGCGTGAGCTTGCGCATCGACGACTCTTTCGTCACTACAACAGTCACTGCCTGCTTACTCTGTAAATCGTTTATCTTGATCTCCTGCTTTTCGACGTTGATCTCGGTGATCGCGCCGCCGATGGTTTGAAAGGATCCCGCGACGATCTCTTCGGGAGTGAATCGCGTACCGTCGGCGCTCTTCGTACCCAGCGCGCGAAGTTGATCGCCCACTTTCAGTTCGGCAAACGAACTTGGCTTCGCGTCGCCAAACCGTACCGAATCGGGAGCGTAACGACGGAACTGCGTTTGCGCGCCGGCCGCGACAACAACTGGTTTTGGTCCTTCCGGTGTTCGCGTATCGAGCGTGATCTCGTTTGTGGTTGCGTTAAGACTGGTCACCGTTCCGGCGACGCCCCGCTTGCGCCAATCGTCGCGTTCGCGTTCCTGCTTCTGCGCGATCTCAGACTTGCTCATCACGTAAAATTCGAGCGCCGGCATGCTCTTGCGGTCCTCTGTCATTCGACCGCGCGCAAAGACACTGTCGCCCACGCCGAAATCCGTTGCGGCGATTGGGACGAACTTGTCCTTCGTCTTTTCGCCCGGCGGAATGCGCATAAACGTGGTGCGATCACTCAGTGTGACAGTCACGTCGTTGCCGGCGGTGGTCCTGACGATTACCTGGCGTGTATCCGGGTTTAGAGCAGTGACGACTCCGGTCACGCTTAGTGAAGTAATCGCGGGATCGGAAGTTGGCGCGGTGGTTTGTGCTGTCAGAACAGAGGCGCTTGCGAGCAGGCTAAGCGCGCACAGCACACGTATGCTGTTGAACTTTCTCATTTGTTCCCTTTAGTTTTGTGCGATTATCCGGAACCCGATCCCGCTCAAGATCAGCCGGTTTAGGCGCTCAAACGAGTAAACACCGCACACTTTCGCCTTTGTGACAGGAATGTTTTTGGTGAGGAACGGTTGATCGTGCGCGTGTTCGAATCCGCGTATCTACTTGCCGAAACTGTAGAGCGCGCTGCGAGTTCGAATGTAAATGTGACCATCGGAAATAGCCGGGGTTGCGAAGCATTCGTCGTCCAGTTCGTTAACGGTCATCACTTCCCACTCGCCCGCTGCTTTCACCACTGAGACTTGTCCACCTTGTCCGATCAAAAACACTTTGTCGTCCGCAGCGACTGGTGAAGAGAAGTATTTGTCGATTGCTCCGTGCAGACGTCCCTGCTTCAACACGTTTCCGGTCGCCGGATCGAAGGAGATCAGAATGCCGCTGTCGTTGATCATGTAGAGCACGCCTTTGTAGAGCAGCGTTGAAGGCACCTGCGGCACCGGCTTCTGATAACGCCAGCGAACGGCGGTGGCGGTTTGATCGCCCTGTCCGCCCATCTTGATCGCCAGCAGACCATTGTCCGAAGCCATCATTGCGCGAAAGACTTCCCAATCTTTATCGTCCAGCTTTTCATCGCGGTTCATGTCGAAAGCTTCAAACGCCGCTTTGACCATTCTGTCCATCGGGTCGGCGCCGCCGACGGCTTCCGCTTTCGCAATCAGCCGGTCATTATCTTTGTCGTAACGCGTGAGAGCCTCGTTGAAGGGAATTGTGCTTACTTTCTTATCGGGTTGGTTCTGCGGAAAGCCCCAGCCGTTGATGTAAAGATATTCGGAGTCGTGACTGGCAATCGACTTCATCTCGCACGCAAGACCACGTACCCACCACACGCGTTTTCCGTCCAGAACCGAATATGCCGACAGTTGAAACGATTCGGGTATCACGATCTGCTTCGGCCCGTCTTTTGGCTGATAGACGATCGGCGTCGAATAGCCGGAGATCACGATCGGCCGCTCGACTTTCCAACTGACTTTGCCGGTGTTCTTGTTGACCGCGATGAGATACGACGCTGGGTGATCCTGATCCACCGGCAGTATCACCTTATCGTCGACGAGTATCGGCGACGCGCCAAAGCCGTAGAACATGTTGAAAGGTCCAAGTGGCAGGCGCCAGCGTTCCTTACCCTTGGCGTCATACGAGAGCATTCCGAAATCCTGGAAGAAAACGTAAACGTTCGTGCCGTCGGTTACGGGACTCGGCGAGGCGGGTCCGTTGACGTTTTGCAAACGCCCCGTGTGTGAGCGCGGTGCTTCACGTTGCCACAGGATCTTTCCCGTTTTGCGGTCGAGACAGATCACGAGCAACTGCTGATTGTTGTGCGCCGTTACGAAGATACGGTCTTCGGTCAGGACGGGTGACGAATGTCCCGGCGGAAGCGCGGTTTTCCAAAGCACGTTTTTGCTGGGGCCGAATGTATCGGGAACGCCGGTAGTTGTCGAAACACCGCTGCCATTCGGTCCGCGAAACTGCGACCAGTCTTCGGCGAATGCCTTTGTGATTGAGAACGAAGCGACGATGAGAGCAACCAGGATCAGGCATGAAATTCGTTTCATAATGCGGTAGATTACTCCGGTTGAGTGTAATCTGTGAACCATGAAACCCGTTCCCGTAATGCTTCTGCTCCTTCTTCTCATCAGCGCGGTTTATTCGGCCGAACAGCAGCGTCCGCCCGCGGTGCAAAAACAGCGTCAGGTGCTGTATGACTTTCGCGAGGACCACGCGATGAAGTCACCACGCATTCCCGCCGCGACGCAGCGACTCGTGTTGTCGAAAGTCTTTCGCAAGTACCTGACCGACGAAAATAAGTGCAGCCAGAACTTTACGCCGAGCGGTGACGACTACTTGGCTTCGGCGCGCAACGCCGGACAGATCGTTCCGTCAGTTTCTGACCTCGTAACGGGAAGTTTCACTGCGCCCGGACAAACAGAGACGGCATACCTCATCTTCACCGGCGAGTGTGGCGCCTCGCACGCCGAGAACTACGGCAGCAAGCGAATTGCGATCTTCGCTGGCCAGCAACTCGTCGCCGACGTGGACTCCGATTTCAAGAGCAATGTCATGCGGAAAACGGATCTCAACGGCGATGGCGTTGACGAGTTGTTGATGACAGCCGGTGATATGGGTCAGGGAACATTGGTCGAGATGGCAGCGCTCGTCGAATTTAAGGGCGGGCGCATGCGAGTGATTGAAGATTTTGGGACCGTTGTCGAAGACTCGTGCGCATCTGGGTTTCCCGGCAGCTCGTCCAAAGCGTCGGTGTTGTCGATTTCCGATTCAGACCCGGGCAAGATGCCGAAGCTGCGGATCGATAACTACGTCACGAACTGCCGCAACGCGAAGCGCTGGCGTTTTCTGTCGACGGGAAAGATGCAGTGAGTGGTTTGATCCATGTCCCCGTTTAATGGGGACACGGATCGTTTTGGACCACGCGGTGGTTGTTACGACTGCACCGCTTCTTGCAGTTTCTTGATATCCAACTTCTTCATCTGCATCATCGCTTTCATGGCGCGGTCCTTTTTCTTCTCGTCCGAGTTTCGCATTAACTCGAGGAAGATGTCAGGGACGATTTGCCACGATAGTCCGAATTTGTCTTTGAGCCAGCCGCATTCAACTTCTTTGCCGCCTTCCGAGAGTTTCTCCCAGAAGTAATCCACTTCTTCCTGCGTTTGGCAGTGCACCATGAGGGATATCGCCTCGGTGAATTTGAATTCCGGACCGCCGTTCAGCGCTGTGAATAGTTGGCCGTCGAGTTCGAATTCGACGATCATCACACTGCCTTTCGGCCCTGGTCCTGATTCACCATAGCGAACGACCTCTCGGACTTTCGAGTTTTTGAAAATGGAGGTGTAGAAGTTAGCCGCTTCCTCGGCGTTGTTGTCGAACCACAGGAAGGTGGTGATCTTTTGCGTTTGTGGTTGACCTTCGGGAGTTTTGGAAATTGCTGTGCCCGTTCTAGTAGGTGATGCCATGACTTCTCCTTTTATCGTTGCATTGTGGTTGTCGCGCCTCGACGCCGGGCGGTTGCGAAGCGCTTTTCTCTACTATAAGTCGAATAGGGGATCGGCTAATCGACAGGGTGAGGAAATTTCTTGTGAAAAGTTTGTCGCTGGTCTTAAAGCGCGATTGTGAGTTAACGCTTTTTCCCGAAAGTAATCGTTCCTGTGGGACAGGAATTGCAGGACAAACGAGCTTTGAAGGTTCTGAAACTTCATCGATTTCACGAGATATCGCACAATTGCCCCGGCGGCAAATTGAGGAGAAACACAGCATGGCCAAGTTGTTACAGGAATACTCGACAGTCCTTGTCGGCCCAGACGGAACGCATTATCTGGTTCGTAGCTACGGAGATGAACGTGTCGACGGCACGTGGATCGGATGGATCGAATTTCATCCGACCAATCCACTCAAACCTGTATTGAAAACCGATCAGGAGACGTCGCAGCCGAACCAGATGGACGTCGAATACTGGGCAACAGGTCTCGAACCGGTTTATTTCGAAGGCGCTTTTCAGCGCGCACATCCCGCCGCATGAATCCCGGATGTGTTGATAGTGGAACGCGCTGCCGCGGGGGGCTTGAGTGGTCACCCGCGCAGGCGAAATCTGATGCCGGCGCGAATTAGTATCGGTGGCCCAATGGTAGTCACGGGCGTGCGGCCAGTGACGTAACGCTGGTTGAAAAGGTTTTCCGTAGCGACAAAGATATCGAGGGTTGGGTTGAGACGACGCGAGGCGATAGCATCGATCGTGAAGTATCGGCCCAGCGGAAACCGGTTCTGATCGTCGTCGAACTGCTGACCTCCGGCGCGGGCCTGCACGCCCAGCGTGATCCATGACGGGTTGGCATAACGTGCCTGAAAAGTTGCCTGATGTTTCGGAACCTGCGGGATGCGCAGACCCTCCAATGTCGTGTTCGAGGGAAACTCAAGCACCGTCGCGTTGGCCAGAAGGTAGCCGCCGCTGATGGTCCAATGTTTGCCCAAACGTGCATCAGTTTCGATTTCAACGCCGCGCGAGCGCGTGCGTCCGAGATTCTGACGTTGACGAGTGATCAGCGTCGGCGTGATGTTGAGGGTGACGTTGGCGATTGGGCGCGTGATTTCAGTCCAGAACATCGTGACGCGCGAGTCGAGTCGCTGGTTGAAGAGGTAGAAACGAATGCCGCCTTCACCGCCGGTCTGTCGTTCGGCCCGCAGGTTCTCGTTTGCGAGTGTGACAACGTCCCCGACGCGGAAGGATCTGTACAACTCGTTGAGTGTCGCCGGCCGAAACGCGCGGGTGAATAGCGCCGTGAAGGAGACGCGATCGGAGGGCGTGTACATCAGCGACAATTGCGGGCTGAACGCATTTTCGATCCGGTCGCGAAAAACTTGCGTCGTGCCTGGTTGCGCAGCGTTGGCGGGCGTTGTTGTCGAAAGCGCCGCGAACTCGCGCCAGCGATCGAAGCGCGCTCCGGCTGTCACGAGAAGACGCGAATTCAGATGGAAGAAGTCTTCGGCGAAAACGCCGAGCGTCCGCTCGCGTCCTCCGGCGCCGGTAAAGAACGATGGTCTGTTTTGCACGAATGCGAGTTCGTCGCTAGCGCCGCGCACTTCGCGGCCGTCGATACCGGCGACCAGCGTGTGATTCGACCCGACAGCACGCAACCATTGAAAACTGCCGCCCACGGATTGCGACGGAACGCGCTGCACGCGCGTTAAAGTTTCGCTATTTCGATTTGCGGCGACGGCGGAAAAATTCTGATCGAAGACCTGCGTCCCACCGTACACACGAAAACTGAAACTTCCAAAATCAGTGGTTTCGACGTTTCCGCCTGCGCTGAGGTTGCGAAGATGGGTGCGGTTGGTTTGCAAGGGCGTACCGTTGGTGCGCGACTCGCCGAACGTCTCGCCGCGTATGAACAGACTTCCCGACGCGCCGAGTTTGCGTTCGAGCTTCAGATTAGCGACTGAGTACCGGGACCCGGCGGGTGTGTCGATTGCGCCGCGTTCGTCCTCGGCGACGACGATATAACCGTCAGTCTTCGAGATTTCAGCGCCGAGACTCATGGTCCACTTTCCACGCGTGAGACTGCCAAAAACCGATCCACCGGGAGTCTGTTGGTTTCCATACGAAAGCTCCGCGGAAAGAGAAGACGCTTCCGGAGCGCGACTGATCACGTTAACGACGCCGCTCAACGCTGTGCCGCCGTAAAGATGCGACGCGCCGCCACGCAGGACTTCCACCTGGTCCACCGATTCACGCGGCACGCGTCCCCAGTAAATCCAACCACCAAACGGGTCGTTTAACGGAATGCCGTCGAACAGCATCAGCGCCCGGCTGGCGCCGCTCGCGCCGGTGCCGCGCAACGAGATTCCCTGCGTAGTCGGGTTTGCAGTGCGACTTCCGGAACGACGAAACAACTGAAATCCCGCAACCTGTCGCAGCGCATCGTCGAGTCGCAGGGCTGCCGTGTGCTCGAGCTCTTCAGATGAAACAACCGCGACGCTGGCGGAGGTTTCGGCGAGACGTGTGTTCATCCGCGCCGCTGTGACCACGACGAGTTCCTTGAGTGGAAGTGGTGCGAGCTCGACACGGAAAGGCGGTGTCGATTGGTCCATTGCGGTCCACTGTAGCTCGACCGCCGCAAACCCAGTCGCACGCACACGCAGCACGCCGCGATTGACGGCCAAGTCAACGAAGCTGAATTCACCTGTGGGACCAGTGGTTGTTTGCGCCAGCAACGAGGGACTCGAGTAAAGCGATACCTGAGCGTCAGGAATGGGTGCGCCGGTTTGGTCCACCACGACTCCCCGCAGCCTGAAACCATCCGGTTTCGCAAAAGCCGCAGCAGCACACGCAGTAATCACCACAACTGCGCACAGAAATCTGTTTATTGCTTTACCCACTCTTCACAAAACCCAACGCTTTGACCCACAAGTACTTTCCATACGGCTCTGCCGGTTGATGTGCGGCGAGGCGGAAGAAGGGAAAGGTCTCGATTCGGATGCAGTTTGCTGTTGAGTAGGCTTTTGCGAACACGCAAGGGTTAGTGCCATCATAACCATGTACAACTTACGTCGAGGCAGACTGCGTGTTTTCATCAGCTACATACATCGCGAGCAAGGCATTTTAGTCTGGACGTTAACATTCATTGCAAGACTTTTGTGAAGCAAGACAGGAAGGGGATATGAGTTTTCAAAAAAGATTTCTATTGCTGGCTATTGCTATTGTGGCGCTCGTCGTTCTTATCAATGTTGGTCGCGATGCGGCGGGAGCTGAAACTCAGGATCCGAGCAGCCTCGATCGCAGAATCAGCATGCTCGAACAGCGTTTTTACACGCTCGAAACGAGCATGAACCGGCTTCAGCAATACGTAACGTCACAGCGATCGACGGGTTCGTCGTCAGACCTGCGCGATCGAGAAGTCGAACAGTTGCGGCAGGAAGTGCAGAGGTTACAACTCCGGCTGAACGAGGTTGAGTGTGGTCTATTGAAACTTGATGAACGCACCGCCACTCCCGGCGGAAATCGCAAAGGCCCGGGATCGAGAACGACTGATCCGTGTCGTCTGAATCCGGGCCTGCCGTTACGGCTTCCTTCGCGACCTTAATTGTTCTGAGTAACGACTGCCTGCGTTAGCCAATTGAGTATCGGGTGTTCGAGTTGTTGCAGGTGTTTCGTGGAGAACATGTAGTCCACGTGTCCATATTGCTCTTTGTAGTTGATCGTCACGTCGGCCGATGTCATCAGTTGAGCAGTATCAAACATCGCGCTGCCAAAACCATGACCGGCGACGAACATGATCACTGGTCCACTGAAATCGTCGAGATTGTTCGTGAACGTGGTGTCTCCGGCGAGGCCGCAACTCAGATCGCTCAACGATTTTATCGTCGCGTAGTCGAGAAACGTTGC
>CBFGMX010000088.1:0-21205 GCA_965649955.1 uncultured bacterium | reverse complement strand
CAGTTCTTTCGCAGCGGCTCTGCCGCCTGATGTGCGGCGAGGCTGTGCCTCGCCGTGACAGTTGCAGTAGCGATGCGGCTTCGCCGCCGGTCCGGGCTTTGCCCAATTTATAGGCCAGGCGGCAAAGCCGTCCGGGAACTACTCTTAGAGCAAACGTCTCGTGCCGAAGCCCTGGAAACCAACAAAGGAACAACTCCTCGCCGCCGTCGACAAAACGGTCCCGGATGTGATCGCTCCCGATCTGCGCGTGCTCTTTTGCGGAATTAATCCCGGACTGTACACGGCGGCTGTTGGACATCACTTTGCGCGTCCCGGTAATCGCTTTTGGCCCGCACTTCACGCCGGCGGTTTTACCGACCACGTGCTCTCACCGTTCCATGAACGCGAACTGTTGAAGAGCGGCTTTGGCATCACCAACGTCGTTCGACGAGCAACTGCGAGCGCCGATTTGCTGACTAAGGAAGAGATCGTGGCAGGTGGAGAAAAGTTGAGGCGGAAGGTGCTTCGCTATCGGCCAAAGGTGCTGGCAGTGCTCGGCGTCGGTACTTATCGCATCGCGTTCAATCAACCTAAAGCCGTGGTTGGACGCCAGGAGGAAACTATCGGTAACACGATCATTTGGGTGTTACCGAATCCAAGCGGTCTTAATGCTCACTACCAGGCCGGCGAACTCGCGCGCCTCTTTCGCGAACTACACGAATTTGTAACGCGCCTTTAGAGTTCGATCGGTTGCGCGGAGATTACCTGTTCGAGCGCGCGCAGCGCTTGCAGGGTTTCTTTGCCCAACTCAGCGTCGACTTCGATCACCGCCATTGCTTCACCGCCCCGTTCGTGACGCCCGAGATGAAACCGGCTGATGTTCACACCGCCTTCGCCGAGGATCGTTCCGACTTTTCCGATCACGCCGGGCACGTCGCGGTTACGCATCACCAGCAAGTGACCTTCCGGTCTTGCCTCGAGATGAAAGCCGTCGATCTCGGTTATCCGTCCTTCCCGGCGTTGTCCGCCATAGCCGATCAGGTTGCCCGCTAAACTGCGGCGCGATGGTCCAGCCATGATCTCCGTCCGTATCGCCGGAGCGTTATCGCCGGCTGAGCGCACGTAGGTCGTCGTCACTTTGATCCCGCGTTCGTCGGCGATCAGAAACGCATTGACGACATTTACGCGAGCACTTACATCACGCAGAAAACCAGCGAGGAACGCGCGTGTAACTGGAGTCGCATCGAGATCGACGATCTCGCCGGCGAATTCGATCCTGACTTCGTTTACCGCCTGTTCCACCAGTTGCGCCTGAAACCGGCCCAGGCTTTCCGCCAGCGCCACGTAAGGCTGCATCAGGTTGAACTCTTTCACGCTCATTGCGGGCACGTTTACCGCTCCGCGCAATGCGCCCGTCAGCAGGAAGTCGCGCATCTGTTCGGCGACTGTGAAGGCGACGCCTTCCTGCGCCTCGGTGGTGGAGGCGCCGAGGTGCGGCGTCGCAATCACCTGATCGAGTTGCAGTAAGCGGTGGTCGTGCGGCGGTGGCTCTTCGTTGAAGACATCCAACGCGGCGCCCGCGATCGAACCACTCGTCAGCGCTTCATAGAGCGCATCCTCGTCGACTAGTCCGCCCCGCGCGCAGTTGACCAGACGCGCGCCGTGTTTCATCTTGCTAAAAACCTCGCGATCGATCAGGCCACGAGTTTCGGCGGTCAACGGCGTGTGTACAGTCAGAAAATCGGCGCGCGCGTAGACATCGTCAAGTGGCGCCAGTTCGATCTCGAGATCGCGCGCCTGTTCGGGGGCAATGAACGGATCGTAAGCGACGATTTGCATGCCGAGTGCGCGCGCTCGCGATGCAACCACGCGTCCGATACGGCCAAGGCCGACAATGCCGAGTGTTTTGCCCTGTAGTTCGACTCCGACAAATCTCTTCCGTTCCCAGCGCCCGGCTTTCAAGCTGCTGTTTGCTTGCGGAATAGAACGCGCGAGCGAAACGAGCAATGCGATTGTGTGTTCGGCCGTCGTGATCGTGTTGCCGTCAGGGGCATTCATCACGACAACGCCGCGAACGGTCGCCGCGGGAACGTCGATATTGTCCACGCCGACGCCGGCGCGTCCGATGACGCGCAGGCTGGTCGCTTCGTCCAGCAGATCGGCGGTGACTTTCGTCTCGCTACGTACGATTAGACCATCGCTGTCTTTCAACGCTTCGGCCAGTTCGTCGCGCGTGAGTCCGACGCGTTTTTCCACCTTAAAGCCCGCACCACGCAACGGCTCGAGACCGGAGTCGCTGACGTCATCCGCCACAAAAATCTTAATGGTCATGGTCTTTTTGTTATTTGCTTGCCAGTAAAAACTCGCTATGGTAACACGGATTATCAAAACCGTTGTTCGAGAGCTCAGTAACCAAATTCATAGCGCAGGAGCCTGGACATGGAGATTCTGGTTTACCGGCATGGACACGAAACGGTCGAAGAGGGAGTCACGGTGGACCAACTGCCCGCTCTTTTGAAAGACCCTTCAGTCGTTATCTGGGTCGATATGGAATCGCCGACGGAGGCTGACGAGCACGTGCTCCTCGAGGTCTTTAAGTTTCACCCGTTGACGGTAGAAGACTGCCGCGAGAACCGCCACTATCCAAAGATCGAAGAGTTTCCGGGTTATATCTACTTCATCGTTCACGGCGTATGCGCGGACACCAGCCCGGACCGTTTCAACACGATCGAGCTCGACGGCTTTCTCGGCCCCAACTACGTCATCACCTACCACCACGAAATGTTCCGCAGTATCACTGAAGTCAAACAGCTTCTGCGGACCAGCCCGGTAGGCTGCCAGCGTGGCCCGGCCTTTCTGGCGCACCAGATCCTGGACCGTGTCGTCGACTACTACTCGCCGGTGCTCGACGATTTCGACGACCGCATCGACCGGCTCGAGGCTGAGATCTTCACGGCGAAGCAGCCGAATAATCAGATCCTCTCGGACATCATGGATTTGAAGCGCAGCGTGTTGCGGTTGCGCAGGATTTCCGTGAAGCAGATGGACGTGGTCCTGCGCATGAGCCGCGGCGAGTTTCACTTAATCCCGGAGGAGATGCGGCCTTTTTATCGCGACATACACGATCATCTCGTGCGCGTCGTGGATCTGGCGGAGAACTATCGCGATCTGATTACGGGGTCGTTGGAAGCTTACCTGTCGGTGGTGTCAAATCGTCTGAACGAGATCATGAAAGTCTTGACGATCTTCTCGGCGATTATGTTGCCGTTGACATTCATCGCCGGAGTTTACGGAATGAACTTCGATAACATGCCCGAGTTGCATTCACGCTATGGTTACTACGCGACCTGGGGGCTCATGATCGTCGTCGCGCTGATTATGTTGTTCTTCTTCTGGCGGCGTGGCTGGATTGGAACTCGAACCAGCGAGGAAATACCGAAACAATAACGCCGTCACATCGGATCTGCGTCGTGAAGTTCCGCCGGCTCGTCGAGCGCGCCGTCGGGACTTGGACCATCGTCGTCGGCGTCGTCCGTATCCGTGGTCGCTTCCGACTCTTCGATGTCTTTCAACGTTTCCTTGCTGGTAGCGTCGTCTTCCCTTTTCTTGATCGTGTCCAACTCGTCTGCCCTCCTCACGAACCAAACGCTTTTATGACGATTGCCGTGCCAATCGCGCCGTAAACGCCCGCAACCAGGTCGTCCGCCATAATCCCAAAACCGCCCGGCAAAGCTTCGAATCGACCAGCAGGATACGGTTTGAAAATGTCGAAAAGGCGAAAAAGATTAAACGAAACAATCACCCACACCACCCATGGACCATCGGGCGCCAGAAACGCCAGCGGCATCAACGAGATCATCTGCCCGGCAACTTCGTCCACGACGACTTTTCCCGGATCTTTAAGACCGAGAAGGCTTTCAGTCCTGGTTGCGGCCCAAACGCCAAGCACTACAATCACTGGAATGAACGCGAGTTGAAGGGTCCAGTCGTACAACAGCAGGAAGATCACAACGCCGACCATCGACCCAAACGTTCCCGGAATCAACGGCAGGTAACCGACTCCGAAAGTCGCGATCGCCAGTGCTGCGTAGTCGAGGGGTGAACGTACTCGCTCGCGCGGTGGAACAACTTCGGGCGAGACAAGGACCGCCGGGTTCAGTTCGTCACTGGATTCTTTGACGGGCAAACTCAAGCGACAATCCTTCCGATCAGATCGTGTTCGTGCGCTTCAGTGATCTCCACCTGCACGAAATCTCCAACCGACGGCAGCACACCATCGGGAACGTCGTTGATCAGCACACAGCCATCGATGTCGGGCGCCTGTGTTTCCATTCTGCCCTGCCACAACAGTTCGCTCTCTTTCGACTCGCCCTCGAACAGAACGCGCGCCGTTTCACCGACGCGTGCCTTGTTGTTTCGTTGTGAAATGCGTGCCTGCTCTTTCATCAACGCTGTTCGCCGACGGGAAGCTGTTCTGTTAGGAACTTTGTTAGGCAACGCGAACGCCGGCGTCCCTTCCTCATCCGAATAGGTGAAGACTCCGACGCGATCGAACTCCACGTTCTTTACGAAAGCGAGCAACTCTTTAAAGTCCTCTTCAGTCTCGCCCGGAAATCCGGTGATGAACGTGGTCCGCACCGCGATACCGGGAACACGGCGGCGCACTCGTTCAATCAGGCGTTCCAGACTTGCACGATTGCCACCCCGCTTCATCAGTTTCAGCACGTTTTGCGAAGCGTGCTGGAGCGGCATGTCCAAATACTTGACTGCCTTCGGTTCCTCCGCCAGTACGTCGAGAAAGGCGTCGCTGATGTGCGTCGGATAGGTGTACATCACGCGGACCCATTCGATCCCGTCGGTGTGTGACAGTTCGCGAAGTAGTCGGGCCAGCGCGTCCGGTTTACCGAGGTCTTCGCCATAGCGCGAGGAGTCCTGGGCCACGAGGATCAGCTCCTTCACGCCTTCCTCGGCAAGTTGATGGGCTTCGGCGACGATTGAACCAAAACGGCGGCTGCGAAAGTGGCCGCGCATCTGCGGGATGAAACAAAAAGCGCATGGCCGGTCGCAGCCCTCCGCGATCTTGATGAATGCGTAATGTGAAGGCGTGGCGAGCACGCGTGGCGTCGAATCGTCGTAAAGATAGGTCGCGCTTTGATTACCAAGCGGGACCACCGGAAGCGCGCGCGTGTTGGTCTGCGGATCGCAAACGGCGAGGATATCGTTGATTTGACTCGTCCCGATGAACGCATCGACTTCCGGCATTTCGGCTTTCAGTTCGTCGCGATAACGTTCAACCAAACAGCCCGCGACGACCAGACGCCGGGCGTGGCCTTCAGTCTTCAACCGGGCCGCTTCGAGAATGGCATCGATCGACTCCTGCTTAGCGGAATCGATGAAACCACAAGTGTTCACCACAACCGTGTCCGCTTCCGCGGCGTCTGCCGTGATCTCGTAACCATGGTGTTTGAGTTGGCCCATCATCACCTCGCTGTCAACAAGGTTTTTGGGACAACCCAGACTTACAAAACCGACTTTCTTCATCCAGTAGACTTTCTATTTCGTTCGTCCGCGTTTTCTAATTCCGACAAAGCCAGTTCGATTTCGCGTTTCTCGCCGGCGGAGAGCCGTTGGCCGCCAAATCTGACGCGGTTGTAAGCGCGCGTGATCATCATTGCCGGACCCGGACCCAAACGGTTGGCAAATTCGAGCGGTGTGAGGTGCTTGTCGCGAGAGAGACCGCGTTGCTCCATGGCACTCATCAGCCGTTTATAAAACTCGACGCTCGAGTAAGTGGCGGCATCGTCACCAGAGATGACGTCCCCGCGCCTCAACGCGAATCTCCAAAATCGCTTGCCAAAGATCAGCGTCAATACGAGCAGCGCGACTCCGAGCACAGCCACGACAATGGTCAATGTGCGCGCCGTCAGATAAGTGCGTACCGTGGTCAGCAGATTCGAAGCAAATCGTCCGTAGTCGAAAACCCGATTGTGCAACGAGCTTGCGAGCGATCGCTGTTCCTGTTTGTCGTAACCGACCACATATTGAAACCAAATCAGCTCCAAGGCTTCGACGTATTTATGTATTTGCGCTGTGAAGCCCGTGCGTACTGGCTCAACGCGTCCGATCGAAGGCGTCGGATCAAACGTCACCCACGATTGGGTTGTCGGAAAATAGACCTCAACCCACGAATGCGCATCGCTCTGTCTGACGGTGTAGGCGCCCGACGTCTCGTTGTATTCGCCGGGTAGGAAACCGTTGACGACTCGCGCTGCGACTCCGTGCGTGCGCAACATCACCGCCATGGCCGTCGAAAAATACTCACAGTGCCCGGATTGCACGTTGAAAAGAAAATCCGCCAGCGGGTCGGCGCCGGTCGCTTTCATCTCGAGCGAGTAAGCGAAGTTTCTTTGTAAGTCGACCTCGATCGCCTTGGCGGCATCGTAGCGATTGCGAGCGCGCGCGTTTCGCAGCACAAACTGCGCGTGATAGACGATGCGGCGGTCCAGGTTTTCCGGAAGTTGCAGGTAGCGCTCGAACGAAGCCGGATACTGTCGCATATCGGCGCGCAAATTCTCGACGGGCGGCTCGTCTGTGTCGGAAATGGCCTTGTACATGAGCCGCTCGTAGTCGTGGCGTCGCGACTGGAGTCCGCCTTCGGCGTCAACGCGCACGAACGGTAGGTCCGCTTGAATCGCCACGACGCGCGGCGCGCCAAAAAGCACGGTCGACTCTAATGGTTCGAGAAAAAACGTCTGCGAAGTTAAACGATGAAGTGCTTCGGTTGTTCCGACCTGAAAGAAACCACCACGCTCGTTTGCTGACGACGCTTGACGCGCCTCTGCCGACTTTCTCCAGGCTTTTCCCGTGAATTCATCGAGGGCGACTCCGCGCCAGCGCAATCCCTGCGGCGGCTCCGACCCCTCAACACGCACGCGCATTACCACTGCGTCGTCCTGCTTCAACGTGCCGATCTGTCCGAGCGTAACGTTTTCAGAAAAGCCGATGAAGTTTGACAATCCCCCGCCGCTGCGCGTGAGGGCCGCTGCGCCGGAACGCGGTGCGATCAAAAACAACGGGAGCGCCAGTCCGAAGATCAGCAGCAGCAACGCCACCGCGACGAACGGCAGTCGCGCGGCTTCAGTGCTGCGCCACGAGCGTTTGCCGCCTTTGCGAAACACGCGCGAATCAGGCGGTACCAGCAAGCGCGTTTCTGCGTACGTGATTGAACGCCGCGCTTTTTGAATCTCAAACGCGGTCACCGCACACAACCCGCACAGCAGATACAATGTCAAAGTGCCGAGAAAAACCGGGCTGAAACTCAGGCCTGCGGCCAGTAACACTTCAAAGAACGAGATCAGGTACAGAAACACCCAATCTCGATCTTTCTTGACCTGCACCAGCTTAACGGCCGACAGAAAAACGATGAGGTGCGCCAGCGCCGTAACACCCAACCTCTCCGACGGTTCACCGATCGACTTCTGATAGTGCCAATCGACATAAAACAGCGGTATCGAGAGTAGGACGATGGCCAGACCGAACCGTTCCGGTAGTTGCCAGCGCGTGCCTTCCAGGACCCAGCTCACGATCATGACGCCCAGGAACAGCAGCGCCAGCGGATAGCTCAAGCCTCCCGCCATTACGAGTGCGAGCATCGCCACCGCGATCATGGCGTAAGAAAAGGCCTGAAAGTACGTGCGAAACTTCATCTACCGACTTCGTCAAAAGTACTCAAAGTTCGTCTGTGGGCCTCTAAGGCAAGAATATTTCTCCCGCAAAGGCGCCAAGACGCAAAGAAGCAGTTTAGAACCGCGGTAGCGCTTTGCGTCTTTGCGCGAGACATCTTCCCCGCATTCGTCTGCTTTCTTGTGCAAAGCCTCATCTACCGCTTGATCTTGATTTCGAAAAGCCGCGGCCAGAGCTTTCCGGTTACGAACAATCGGCTGCTCGACTGGTCGTACGCAATACCGTTCAATACCGCTTCGGGATCCTCGACGTCGCCGGGTTGCAGCAGTCCCGTCAGGTCGATCCACGCTGTAACTCGGCCGGTCTGCGGATTGATCGCCGCAACTCTATCCTCGTGCCAGATGTTCGCGTAAATCTCGCCATTCACGAATTCGAGTTCGTTGAGATTGCGAACGGGCGTTTTCCCGTCGAGTACTGCGATGGTTTTTGTCACCTGAAAGCTGTCCGGATCGAGAAAACGAATGCGGTTCGAGCCGTCGCTCAAGATCAGGGATCGGCCGTCGGACGTGAGCCCCCAGCCTTCGCCGTTGTAGTTAAACTCGCCGACCTTTTGCAGGGTTTGGGCGTCGTAAATGAAACCCAGTTGGTGCTGCCAGGTTAGCTGGTAAATCTTGTTGTTCAGCAGCGCGATGCCCTCGGCGAAATACGGCTCAGGGACATCGACTTTCTTAAGTATCTTGCCGGTTTCAAACTCGACGTTTCGCAGGCTCGATTGGCCTTCCTGCCCGGTGCTCTCGACCAGCTTGCCGTTCACAAAGACAAGGCCCTGGGTAAACGCATTCGGATCGTGGGGATACACGTTGACGATCTGGTAGCCGACCTGCGGAACAACAGCGTTTTCCGGCGGTTCTTTCGGGGCAGTGTTGGTACTGGCGCCGCCATTGCACTGCACCGATGCCAGCGACAGAAGTAGTAGGAGAACGACGGGCATTCGGGCCATATCGGGCATTTTGCGTGAGACAACAGGAAAAGACAAAAGCCGCCGCCGATTTGGTGGTTTCGACGCGCTTTTTAATCATGAATTCCGGGAAGCCGAGGGCGTGGGGGCTAATCGGTCATGACCACCGGTCGCCCCTGCGCACGGTTTTTCAGGTAGGCTTCGAGGCGTTCCTTGTCGTCGTCAGAAATCTGGTGGATCTTCACACCGAGCAACCATTTTTTCCTGCCCTCGTCGCCGATGCGATTGTGCGCCACGATGGTTACGACCGCCTCGATCGAGCCTTCCGGCAGATCGACGCGCACAAACAGCAGGCGGCCGACACGGGAAAGCTCGCCTTCAGTAAACCGTGCGCCAACCAGCGACAGGCTCATCCCAAACTTGCTGATCGACTCGCAATGCCCGCGTGATGGTTCGGAGTAAGTCGCCTTTCCGACCTGCACCTTGTCGTCGACTAACGATATGGCCGCCGGCAAGTGGACGTTGTAACGTGGCACACGACGGCGTCGATCGCTCCCTTCCCTGGGCTCCTCCGCCGGAACGCGTTGCGCCGTCCTGAGCGGATCGAAGCCCTTGAACACCAACCCGCAGTTATTGCAGAGAAGTTTATGAAGTCCGAAAACGCGCAGGACGACCATCGCGTCGTCATAATCGCGTTGAATCCGTTCGCTCTCACACCTTGGACACCGCATGGAGTGGATTATAGCAATGCGACAATCAGCCCGAACCGGATTCCTGGGCTTGCGCTATAAATTCGCGCGGGAGGTTAAGATGAACCGTCCGGACCACACAGAGCCGTCGATGATAGTTTTTGCGCGAATCCTTCGCCTTAGTGAGTGACACGAATTACTCATCTCAAGGAGAAGGAAGCAAATGCGAACTATTAAACTCACACTGACCCTGATAACCCTTGCCGCAATGATCTCACTCGTCGGACTCGTCTACGGCACGAGTTCAAATGCAGCCGCAGCACCCGCAGGCAGCGTTAACGTCCACTGGAAAGGCTTCGCCAGTTTCAGTCCGACCGGCGCTGGTCCAAACGTGGCGCGCTGCGGCGAATTCCCGGAGAACGTCGAAGTGACCTTCGCAGGCTCCGGCATCGATAACGAAGGCGGAATCCTCACCAACAGTGTTTCCGCATGTCTCAACACCACAACCAATGAAGTCCGCGATCTGAAAGCCACCGATACGTTTACACAAACCGGCGATCAGATCTTCATTGAGAGTGATCCGTTTGTGCAGGTGATTGACCCCTCCAATTGCGTGGTGACGAACTCGCACGCAATCGGCTTCAGGGTCGCCGGCGGAACGGGAAAATACGCCGGCGCGAGCGGCCACGGCCGTTACCAAATCGCCGGCAATCACACGCCATGCAACGGCGTCACCGTACCGAATACCGTTTGGTTTGAAGGCGTCTTCCAACGCCCGTAAACAACGGGTTCATACATCGAACACGGGGGGCCAACCGGAAGCCCGCGAGCGTCGGCAACGACTCTCGCGGGTAATTTCTTCATGCACAAAGAAAAAACAGCTTGCGCGACCACGTCCGTAACACGGATTATTGCCTCAGCATGTCGACCATCAAACCACTCGATAAATTAGTATCAAAAGCACGAAGCCTGCGGGCGCATCATCGCGAACGCCACCGTCCCAGCGGCTTCGGTTTCGCCATCGCCGACCGCATCGACTTTCTCGACAAGACTCACTGGAACAAGGTTACGTCGCACGACTCGCTTTTTCTGTCGCCACGCTACCTGCGCGTGCTTGAAACGGCCGGACCTGAAAACCTGCGTCAGTGTTACGCGCTGATCTATAACGACAAAGATCCGGTGGCTGCGATCGCCGCTCAGAGCGTCACTGTGTCACTCGCACGCCTGCGCAGGAAGTCGTCGAAAAACATCCCAATCGACGGACTCGAGGAAAAGATGCTCGTCTGCGGAAACCTGCTTTCGTGGGGCATGCACGGCGTGTGCTTCGCTCCGAACGTGGACCACGAGCCGCTGTGGCCCGCAGTTGCCGAAGCGATCTATCGCCTGCGCCGCGTCGACAAGTTGTTCGGCGACACGGCGTTCGTAATGGTCAAAGATATCCCCGACGCTTACGCATCGTCGGCGACGGCGCTTTCGCGGTTCTCCTATCGAGAACTCGAAACGGAACCGAACATGGTTCTCGAGATCTCGCCGAATTGGAAAAGCTACGACGACTATCTCGCCAGTCTCACGTCGAAATACCGGAAGCAGGCAAAACAGATCGAAAAAGAGGTTGAAGCGGCGGGCTGCACTGTCGCAGAGATCAAGACCAACGAGATCGCTCGCAATGCCGAGCAATTACACGCGCTGTATCTTCAGACGCATAAAAACGCCCGTCTCAGGCTGGTGACACTCCCCGTCGCATTTCTTCCGACACTGGCCGCGGAGCTTGGGGACGACATGCGCTTCACAGTCTTACGCAAGGGCGAAACGTTGCTTGGTTTTGTAACGACGGTGAAAGACGGCGAGACAGCCGTCGGTTACTACATCGGTTTCGATCGCAAAGCTAACGCGGAGTTTCCGATCTACTTCCGCCTGCTCCAATCAGTGATCGGCCACGCGATCTCGCTTGGCTGCAAACGACTCTCACTGGGCCGCACCGCACTCGAACCGAAAGCACGTCTCGGCGCGCGTCCGGATCCGATGCGCGTTTATATCCGTCATCGCATTCCGATGCTGAATCTGATCGTGCGTGGACTGTTGCACACGATCGACGACCATGAGGAGCCGCCCGAGCGTAATCCCTTCAAGTGAATTCATCTTGCGGGACGACTACAACCAGGTCTTGCATTGGTGTCAAAACCACCACTCACTCTGCGCGACGTACGCCAACCTCATCAAGATGCCGTAACAAGTCTGCGGGATCGTTATAAACGCGGTACGCGCCTGCGCGCTCCAACTCTTCCCGGCCATAGCCACCTGACAGCAGCCCAACGCCTAGTGCCCGCGCGCGTCGTGCGGCGAGCAGGTCCCAGATACTATCGCCGACGACGACAGAATCGCTGATGTCCACGCCGAGTTTTTCAGCCGCCGCAAGGAAAAGATCAGGATCCGGTTTGGCGTGACGCACAAGATCGCGAGTGATCACCGGAACGTCGTCGCTCAGTCCCAGTAGCTTGAGCGACAAACTCGCGCTCTCCATACGTCCACTCGTCGCAATGGCCCATGGAACACCTGACTCGGTGAGATACCGCAAGAGTTCTTCAGCTCCCGGCAGTGGCCGGACCTGCGACGCGTAACGTTGAAAAGCCTCGCCATGGACCTGCTGTAACCGCTCGGCTTCTTCGGTGGACACTGTGTGTCCCGTTTCTCGCAGCAACGCGTTGATGAAGAGGCCGCCACTCATGCCGATCTGGCGATGAATGCGCCACACGGCAAGGTGAATCCCGCCAAACTCCAGCGCCTCGCGCCATGCGAGTACGTGTTGGTAAACGCTGTCGACGAGCGTTCCATCGAGATCGAAAAGGAACGCTGTTCGAGCCGGAGCCGTGCGGTCACGATCGGTCGTGTTGCTTTCGTCCATTTGTCCTCGTCTGCGCCAGATTTCTCGGAAGCCCGATGACATGCTAACGTGGAGACCGCGAACTAGCCAAAACGAGAGGAATGGGCCCTCCGATGATGAGTTCAAAAACGATACCTGTGCTTGCGCTTTGCGTTATTTTGCTGATTGTCGTTTTGAGTGTTAGTAGCGCTCCGCGCTCGCACGCCCGGGCAGCGAACGCGATCCTTTTTGACGATTTTAGCTACCGCACCAACCAGGCAATGAAAAAGATGGGCTGGATTCTTCGCACAGAACCGGGTTGGCCCGGCGTGCCCGGCGCGACGTGGTCGGAGGACGGCGTTTCGCTTCACAAGGATCCGGCGGTGGCAAATAACTGGATCGTCCGCATGACTTCTTCGACTGACGGTACTGGTCCAAATACGAGACAGACGCAGATCTGCCATCAGCGAAAGTATCTCGAAGGCACTTACGCGGCGCGCGTTCGTTTCAGCGACGATCCCATTTCCGGTCCGGGTGGTGATCAACTCGTTCAGAGTTTCTACACGATTAGTCCATTGAAAGCGCCGATGGATCTCGACTACAGCGAGTTGGATTTCGAGTACCTGCCCAACGGCGGTTGGGGCATCGATGGTCCAACGCTTTACGCTACGACCTGGGAAACGTTTAGTCCCGAACCCAACTGGAAGAAAGACAACGTATTCAAGACTACAAGCGGGAGTCAGGCAGGTTGGCACACGCTGGTGACGCAGGTGATGAACGGGAAGGTGACGTACTTCGTTGACGGAAAACTATTCGCGGAGCATGGCGGAGAGTACTATCCGGAAGACACGATGTCGATCAACTTCAATCTCTGGTTTATCCGCGATGGAATGATCAAGTCGAGCGAGCGCCGGGCGTACGAGGAAGACATCGATTGGGTGTTTCACCAGGTGGGAGTCGCGCTGACGCCGCAACAAGTCGCGGCGAAGGTCGCGGACCTGCGGCGCCGGTCGGTCAATTTCCAGGACACGGTGCCGGCGAAAAAGCCCGCGCTTAAGAGCCCGTGCAATTTCTAGTGAATACGGAACCACGGATTGAACCGAAAACCCCGTTCTTCGATTTCCAATTCATGTTGTCCGTGGCTACGGTTTGCTGCTTTCTTGAGTGCTGCTCTTCTCCGCGTGGCCGGCTTCTTTCTTGTGCCGTAGCCATTCGTCAATGCTTTCGCGTATAAAATCGCCCATGTCTTCAAACTCGCGCGCCGACTTCTCCCAAAACTCTTTGAATTTTTGCGGATCGAACGCGAAGCCGTAACCGCGCCCGCGGAATCCCCTTGCTGGTCCAAGTTCGTCCTCGTAGTAGGCCGCGAGTTGACGCGAAGCCATCGCAACAACGGTTAACGAACTTCCCGCCGGCAGTGGTTCAAAAACGACGGCGACACCAGGATCAATCTCTTTCAACCGCGCAAGCACGCGATTGTACTGGTCAGTGCAAAATGCAGCTGCGTCTTCTTTGCCGCCGGTCCATTCAGACTGTAGCGCCATCCGCGACGTGCGGCGCAAGACATTGATCAACTTAACTAACTCTTTCTCTCGTTCCATAGACACTCCTTGAATCCCAACTCACGGGGAATCGCCTAAACGCATCTCATCGCGATGCATTTCATCTCACGGGTATGGGTATGCACTTGATGCGTCGCTTCCGCGGGCGACAACCGAAATAGAAAGCCCGGCCAAAATCGCGCACGAACTCCGGCTCGTCCACTTCGAAATAAGCGAGCAGGTCGCGAGCGGCGATACGGATCACTTCAGCCGATGCACTCTCCTGGAGCGGCGTGAACAAAGGTTTAACTGACGGCTCGAGTTCTGAGAGTCGAGCGAGTACGCGATTGTATTGGGCAACACAGAACTGCGTCGCATCCGGTCCCGCCTTGGTCCATGCAGCGTAACCGGCGGCTCGTGCGATTCGTCTCAGCACGTTAAGCAGTTTCACCGTTTCTTTTTCCATCGGATCTCCTTACTTCTTTTCTTCAAGATTCCTTTCCTGATGTTGTTTTCAGTCCATGTTTTCGATCTGAGCCCGCATCAGCTTTTTCCCGTAATGAATCCTCCACTTGACCGTCGACAACGGCACTCCCATGAAAGCGGCAATCCGTTTCAGTGGCATGTCATCAAGAAAGTGCAGCCGCAGCGGCATCGCATAATCGGCGGGAAGACTGTCGAGCGCGATCATCATCTCTTCCTCTCGTTCTTTTTCTTCCGTGCGGTACCAGAAGTCTTCCGCGCGGTAGCGAAAGTTTTCCACGCCGTCGCGAATTGCCGCCGGTTTCGCCAGCGCTTCGATCCTTTCAAGCAGCGCCTCGTCCAACGCCACGCGTTTGCTGACGTGCTTGTCTTCACTCTTACTAAACCGCAGCGCCCGGTTCCGCGTTATCGCCGACAACCACGCCGCAAACCTGCGCGGCTCCTCAATCGATGGCAGCGCCTTGAAAGCGAGCAGCAGCGCATCCTGCGCGACATCCTCGGCATAATCGGCGCCGACAACCGTCCTCGCCAGCCGCACGACCGCGGGTCGGTATCGGAGGACAAGCTGCTCAAACGCCTCCAAATTCCCCAGAATCGCCGCTAAAACGAGCACTTCATCAGGCGATTCAGACGTCATCGACTCTCCACGTTACGCTCATTGATATAGAGACATGTTACGAGCAAAAAGTTAGGCGGGTTTGAGGTTTTAAGCGAGAAGCGGCAATCTAAGGTGAGACGCCGTTTCTCAGGCTGGAATTGGGTCACTTTGGGGGTTTCGTCATCGCAGGCCATGAGCTCGGATATTCATTCTTTGTCGTATGACACATCAGTGCCACCTGAGGTGCGGGATCGGTCTGCGTGGTATGGGGCCGAGATGCAGCGGGGGGATTGGGTGGAGCAACTGGGCGAGGATGAGATTAAGGAATTGGAGAAGGCGGTGCGGCGGTTGGAGTCGGAGGTAGAGATCGGGGCGATTACGGCTGAGGATGCGCCGCTGCCGACGCTCGCGCCGAGGCTGAGAAAGTTGCTGCAGGGCGTGCTTAATGGGCGCGGGTTTGTGCTCATTAGATCGCTACCGGTCGAGCGTTGGACCAGACGGCAGGCGGCGATTGCGTTCCTCGCGATCGGCGTGCACCTCGGCAACCTGCGAATGCAAAATGCCCAGGGACATTTGCTGGGCCATGTCAGAGATCTCGGGCGGTCGAGCGAGGATCCGAATACACGCATTTACCAAACGCGCGAGCGTCAAACGCACCATACGGATTCCTGTGATGTAGTCGCGTTGATGTGTTTGCAAAAGGCGAAATCAGGTGGGTTGTCGAGCCTGGTGTCGTCGACGACGATCTTCAATGAGATGCGTCGCCGCAGGCCAGACTTACTGAAAGTACTGATGGAGCCGATTGAAACAGATCGACGTGGCGAAGTGCCCGAGGGAGGCAAGCAGTACTTCACGATCCCGGTGTTCAATTATCACGATGGATTAGTCTCGACGATTTACCAGCGACAGTACATCGAATCCGCCCGGCGCTTTCCCGGTGTCGCACCGCTCACTCCGCTCCAGATCGAAGCACTCGACCTGTTGGACCAACTCGCTAACGATCCGAACCTCAATTTAACAATGGAGTTTGAACCCGGCGATATTCAGCTCCTACACAACCACACGATTCTGCACGATCGAACCGCGTTCGAAGACTACCCCGAACTGGAGCGTAAGCGACACCTGCTGCGGCTCTGGTTGGCGCCACCCGGCGCACGCCCGCTCCCGCCTGTTTACGCTCAACGCTTCGGTTCGATTACCGCGGGGGATCGTGGCGGAGTAATCGTACCAGGAGCGACACCGATAGTACCGCTGGATTGAAGAAACCTATCGCCACCCCAGGTAGTCTAGATTCTTGCGAGCGCTTTAACGAGATCCACACCACGAATCCGTTGTAAACCATCACGCCGCGGGTGTACTGGTTCACTTTGAACTCCCACAACTTAGAACAAGTCAGGAAGGGCGCAAGCAAAGCGCGCCCCCGCTCGATGGCACAGCAGCGGAGCGTTGCTTCCTGTCCGGACTTTGTTCTCGTCAGGTGATCCTTTCAAATTGAACCACTACTGCCGCGGCAGGTGAGTCTCCAACTTTTTCCGAATGTCGTATCATTGTAATCTTTGACACTGGAGCTCAGGGTTTCAAAGGGCTAAGGCAAGGGAGCAAAGGTGCGCACTTCGTTTAAAGCATACGCGCTTGGTTTCGCCGCACTCATATTGGCCGTGCTAATTCGGTTGGCGCTGGAGCCCTTAATGGGCGACTCGCTGCCGCTCGTAACTCTGTTCGGCGCCGTCGCGGCAGCGGTTTGGCTGGGCGGGTACCGGCTCGCCATTCCCATAACTCTCGCGGGCTACGTTGCAGGTAATTTCCTGTTCATGCCGCCGCGATACGAACTCGACTTCGCTAACGTTGAAAATCAAGTGGGGTTCGTTGCGTACCTATTCACCTGCTCATTGATCATCCTCTTCGGTGAAATGGCGCGCTTCGCGCAGACGCGGGCCACTGAAAGTCGCGAAGTGTTTCGAGTGACACTGCGAAGCATTGGCGACGCTGTAATAACGACCGATACAGCCGGCTGCGTTACGTACATGAACGGGATTGCCGAGTCGCTGACGGGCTGGTCGCAAGCGGATGCGGTGGGCCAACCGCTAGACACCGTGTTTCGAATAGTCAACGAAGTTACGCGACAGCCAGTTGAAAACCCGGCAATGAGATCCTTGCGTCAGGGAATCGTCGTCGGCCTGGCAAACCATACGGTACTGATCAAAAAAGATGGCAGGGAGTGTCCCATCGACGATAGTGCCGCGCCGATTCGTGACGAGCAGGGGCACGTGTCGGGATGTGTGCTGATCTTTCGTGACGTGACGGTCCAACGTCTGGTTGAACGCGAAAAGGCGAATCAATTACACACAGCTCGCCTGCTCGCGTCGATCGTCGAATCGTCGAATGATGCGATCATCGGCAAGTCACTCGACGGCATTATCCAAAGTTGGAATGCCGCTGCCGAACGCCTTTTCGGTTTCACTGCTGAACAGGCCGTCGGCAGGCATATCTCGTTCGTGATCCCGCCTGACCTGATCGACGAGGAAGAAGAGATCATGGCCAGCTTGAAGGCGGGGAAAAAGATCGAACATTACGAAACCGAGCGAGTCCGCAGCGACGGTCGCCGCATTCTGGTTTCCCTCACCATATCGCCAATCAAGGACGAGTCCGGCAATGTGATTGGCGCCTCCAAGATCGTGCGCGACCTCAGCGACAGTCAACGCGCGGAAAGGGACCGTCGGAATTTCGTCACGCTCGTCGAGAACAGTACCGACTTTATCGGCATGTGCGACATGGCCGGTCTTCCGTTCTTCGTCAATCGTGCGGGACTCGAAATGGTTGGGCTCGACAGCATAGAGGAGGCTCGACGGACGCCCCTTCAAGAGTTTTTCTTTCCCGAAGATCAGGGAATGATCATTAACGAGTTTCTCCCGAAGGTAAGAGAAAACGGCCACGGCGAAGTGGAGGTTCGTTTCCGCCACTTCAAGACCGGCGCAGCTCGCTGGATGGTCTACAAAGTCGTGATGCTTACGAATGCCGCGACCCAGCCGATCGGTTACGCAACAGTGAGCCAGGACGTCACGGAACGAAAGCGTCTCGAAGACAATCTGCGAAGGTTGGCAGAGAACCTGTCTGAAACTGATCGACGCAAGAATGAATTTCTCGCGACGCTGGCGCATGAGCTCAGAAATCCGCTGGCCCCGATGAGCAACATGCTTGAAGTTGTGAAACGTGCTAACGGCGACGGCGAAACACTCAGGCGCGCGTACGACACGATCGAACGGCAGTTGGCCCAGATGGTCCGGCTGGTCGACGACCTGCTTGACTTGAATCGAATCACTCACGATCGACTCGAGTTGCGCCGGAGTGAAGTCGAGTTGTCGTCGGTGATTCAACAGGCGGTCGAAGTGGCGCGACCGTTGATCGATGCGGAAGGTCACCATCTCACTGTCGATCTACCCGCGGAGCCGATTTATCTGAACGCCGATCGCGCTCGCCTCGCGCAGGTGTTTGGCAACCTGCTGCATAACAGTTGCAAATACACACGTCCTAACGGAGAGATCACGCTTAGCGCAAAGCGCATCGACGATGAGGTCATGGTGACAGTAAAGGACAATGGTGCCGGAATACCGCCGGACAAGTTGGACAGCATTTTTGATATGTTCATGCAGGTGGATCGGACCGCGGAGCGATCGCAAGGCGGGCTCGGTATCGGGCTCACGCTGGTCAAGCGACTTGCGGAAATGCACGGCGGATCGATCGAAGCGAAAAGCGCCGGTGAGGGCGAAGGAAGTGAATTCGTCGTTCGTTTGCCAGTTCTTCCCAGGCCGGCGGAGCTTGCGGCGGGCGCGGCAGATGGTCCGGTCGAATCGTCGGCAGGGCGCCGGATTCTGATCGTCGACGATAACAAAGATTCGGCCGATTCACTGGCAATGCTGCTCGAGATCACCGGCAACAAGACGTTCATGGCGCATGATGGAGTGGAAGCAGTCGAGGCCATCGAGAAGCATCGACCGGAGGTTGTGTTGCTGGATATCGGTCTGCCTAAGTTGGATGGGCATGAGGTGTGTCGTCGCGTCCGCGAGCAGCCCTGGGGTAAGGATATCGTCGTAATCGCACTCACGGGCTGGGGCCAGGAAGACGATCGACGGAGATCCGAGGAAGCTGGATTCAACGGTCATCTCGTAAAGCCAGTTGATTACGATCAACTGTTGAAACTGTTGGGTAACTGACCTGATTATGAAACTGCTGGTAACGTTGTGTTTACTGCTGATCGTGATGTCGCCTGGCTTTGCCCGGCAGAACCGCAAGCGCGCTGTTTCGCCGGCGCGCGCTGAAATACGAGAAGCTGAACGCCTGCTCGCCGACCTCGGTTACTGGACCGGGCCGGTCGATGGCGTGTTTGATCCGGCGACGCGGTTCGCACTGATCGCGTTTCAGAAATGGGAACGACGCCCGATCACTGGCGCGGTGACGCGCGCTGAGCTTGAAGCGATACGAAATGCGGAAAAACCTGCGCCACGTGACGGCGATTACGAGCACGTCGAAGTCGACGTCGATCGACAGGTTATGTTGATGATCGATGGCCAGGGTGGAGTGCGCGTCTTGCCGGTGGCGACCGGCACCGACAAACCGTTTGTTTACGGTGGCCAGACGAGCATCGCGTACACGCCGCGCGGCCGGTTTGTCGTTTACGAAAAGGGGACGGGCTGGGAAGATAATTCGCTCGGGATGTACTACCCCAACTACATCAGCGGCGGCATTGCGATTCACGGGAGTCGCAGCGTGCCGGCGCAACCGGCGAGTCACGGCTGTATTCGGATACCGATGTACGCAGCGGCGCAACTGAGCAAACGCGTTCCGCTCGGGACGATAGTGCTGGTCTACGATAAGGTGTCGTTTGTTTCGGGGAAGTCATGGGTTGAGAACCCGAAACTGAAGGAAGCGGCTTTGTCGAATAGCGTGATTTATTGACGTTTCGGCGGAGTTCTAATTCGCGGCCCAGAGTGCAATTAGCCCGGGCACGATCAGCCAGAGCAGTCCTTTGACGAGGAAGAAGAGAAATCCCCAGAACCCAAGGCGTTTGATCAAGGTGGCGGCCTTCATATCTAGATACGCGTGAATTGTGACCGAGAAGGGTAAATAAGAAAAGAGCCCTTGGGTTATTTTAAGCGAATCTTGGATTAATCCGGGGCGGCTTCGCTCGCGGGAGTGTCACCGGCAGCTCTAATCTGGGTCAACGTCTTGAATCCCGGCATATCTTTGTGGTTGACGTGTTTCTTGAAAGGACGTTAAAGATGGAACCAAGAATCGATTACTTAAAGTCAGCGCGTGGAGCTTATCACGCGATGTTAGGCATCGAAAACTACCTGCAGCAGAGCGGGTTGGAGGAGTCGCTGCAAAACCTGATCAAGTTGCGTGTTTCGCAGATCAACGGTTGTGCATATTGCATCGATATGCACTGGAAAGACCTGAGAGCGGCCGGCGAATCAGAACAGCGACTCTACGGTTTGGACGCATGGGAAGAGTCGCCGTATTACACGGATCGGGAGCGAGCGGCGCTTGCGTGGGCCGAATCGGTAACCAACATCCAAACCGGCCATGTGCCGGATGCAGTTTTTGAGGAGGTCAAGAAGTTTTTCAACGACAAGGAGCTTGCCGATTTGACCCTTGCGGTTACGGCCATCAACTCCTGGAACCGGCTGAGCATCGCGGCGAGAACTGTCCCGGGCACGTACCAGCCGGCGAAGAGCCATGGTGCGTAAAGAAACCGAAAGGTAAATAAAGAAAGGCCCGCTCGAGTTTATTCGAGCGGGCCTTTTAAATTAATCCCGGCGACTTCCTACTCTCCCACGCAGTTTCCCGCGCAGTACCATCGGCTCCAGCAGGCTTAACTTCCGTGTTCGGGATGGGAACGGGTGTGACCCTGCCGACAAAATCACCGGAAAACTTGTTTGAGATCTCAAATCCAGCGGGTCTGAGATCTCAGAAATCGAATAGCGCTGTGTCCAGGCAAGTCTCACGCGCAAGCGCGAGTGCTTGTTGCTTGAGTAAATTTTATGGTCAAGCCATGGGACTGATTAGTAGTGGTCAACTGAACGCATTACTGCGCTTACATATCCACCCTATTACCTCGTGGTCTACAAGGAGTCTCACTGGCAGGTCTAATCTTGGGTCTGGCTTCACGCTTAGATGCATTCAGCGTTTATCCATGCTCCACTTAGCTACCGAGCGCTACGGCTGGCGCCATAACTCGTACACTAGAGGTGGATCCATCCCGGTCCTCTCGTACTAAGGACAGATTCCCTCAAACCTGCTCCGCCCACACCAGATAGGGACCGACAATCTGTTACCAGCTCTGATCATTCCAGAGCCGGGCAGGTCATTTCTGCCTGCCTCTGCATGTCGCCATGCAGTTCGGACTATATCTTCACC
>CBFGMX010000087.1:0-21424 GCA_965649955.1 uncultured bacterium | reverse complement strand
TCTTGTGCCTCTTTGTGGCTAAAACCCTTCCGCCGTTATCCCCTCAGGCTGCGGATCGAGACGGTCGATCGTCTTCCGCGCCTTTTTCATCTCGCGCTCCAGTTTTTTGATCTGGATCAGATGTCCGGGATTGAACGGCAACGACGGATAGTAACTATTTGATTCGTGCGTGCAGAAACACCCATCAGCGGCCTTCTTGCGACGTTCCTTCATCGCGGGTGAAAGCCATAGCTTCTGAAAGTTCCAATCGAAGTCGCGCAGATTCCCGATCGGCGCGAGGTTCTCACATGACGAGACCGTACCTTCGTCGTAGATCACTCCCCCCGCAGTGCCTGCGTAACACTTCATCTGCGCGGTCTGCGTTTCCTGCGTCTTCGCAATGAGACCGTGCATGTAGATATCGATTGCAGCCTTGAAGAAACCCGCCTTGCCGCCGTAGTTGTTCTTAATTGCTGCGTGTCGCGAGTCGTCATCGATCATCTGGGCCAGCTTCGCGTAGCGCGAGTGATCGATGTCGAGCTCTTTGGGATCCGCTGACGGCGGGCGAATGTAGTTAAAGTTGACCTTGTCGGGTTTCAGGTCGTACTTCAGAAAGTCGTACCACTCGAAGATCGTGTCCTGGTTCGAGTTCATGAAACAGGTACACGTTTGCACGTCGAGTCGCGGATACTCTTTCTTGATGGCTTGAAGCTGGCGCGCGGTGTCGATCGCAATGTCCCACGAACCGGGTTTCTGACGAATCTTCTCGTGCTCGAGTTTGGGACCATCGATGCCGAGCGCTACAGTGACGTTGAGGTCCGGACATTCCTGAAGGATGCGCGTAACATCAGGGAAGATTCGTTTCTGAATCTGCCCGTTGGACATGATGTAGATCGATTCGAGCTTGTTGTTTGTATGGAAAGCGCGCGCGATTTCGGGCAGGTCCTTACGCGTAAACGGCTCGCCTCCGGCGAGGATCAAAACGCCGAGATTCCCGCCCAAAGTCTCCGAGATCCGCGCAATCTCGTGCGTTTTCATCTGGAGTTTTTTGCGCGGCCGGTCGTCGAGTTCATCGGTAAAAAAACAGTGCGTGCAACGCATGTCGCAAACCGACGTCACCAGAATATTGAGCAATACGGGCGAAAACGGTTGTCCGATCGCCAGTTTCGCGTATCGCTTCAACAGTTCTTTAGTCGTGAAATCCATTTAATCCTCAATCTCTTTCGCGCGTGCGCAAAAGCGCCCGATCTTAACACATTCGACGTTTTTACGGGAGGCTGCGTTCGCCGCGATTCTGAATGCCGAGCGCGCGCATGCGGCGGTACAAGTGACTGCGATCGACGCCCATCAACTCAGCGGCTCGCGAAACGTTTCCTTCCGCTTCTTCCAACTTCCGCTGGATGAACTCGCGATGATAGGCCTCAGTCGCTTCTTTAAATGACGGGAACCTGAACGACGCGGCGGGCGGCTCTTCCTTGCCGTGAGGCGGCAGGTCCGCGGCCGTAACTTTCACACCGGGATGCATGATCACTACGCGCTCGATCGTGTTGCGCAATTCGCGCACGTTGCCGGGCCACATGTACGACTGCAGCTCTTCGATTGCATCCGGCAGAAACTGTTTCGGCCGCTTGCCATACGATTGAGAGAAGTGTTGGTTGAAGTAATCCACGAGCAGCGGCACGTCTTCGAGACGTTCGCGCAATGGCGGCAACTCGAACGGAATGACGTTCAAACGATAGAAGAGGTCGGCCCGAAAGTTTCCCTGCTCGATCTCGACGTCCAATCGTTTGTTCGTAGCCGCAATCAATCTGACGTCAACAGTGATCGAAGTGCCGCTGCCCACCGGTTCGAAACGCTGCTCTTCAAGCACGCGAAGGACTTTCGCCTGCACCTTCGGACTCATGTCGCCGACCTCGTCGAGAAAGATCGTCGCGCCGTCCGCCAGTTCAAACTTGCCTTTCTTCGCGGCGGTCGCGCCGGTGAACGCGCCTTTCACGTGCCCAAAAAGCTCGGATTCGATCAGCTCTTCGGGAATGGCGGCCGAGTTGACTTCGACGAACGGAGCCGCGGCACGCAAGGATTCGGCGTGGATCGCGTGGGCCACGAGTTCTTTTCCCGTGCCTGATTCGCCGTAGATCAAAACGCGCCCGTCAGTCGGAGCGACGACGGAGATCTGTTTGCGCAAAGCGCGCATCGCGACCGACTCGCCGACCATCGTGTACTCGCGTGCGAGCGCGGCGGCCATGTCGGCATTCATCAGTTCGAGCCGTTGCTGGCGCAAGGCGTTGCGGACCGTGAGAACTGTCTTTTCGATCGAAAGAGGTTTCTCGATGAAGTCAAAGGCGCCGAGTTTCGTCGCGCGAACAGCGGTCTCGATGTTGCCGTGCCCGGAGATGATGACGACGGCGGCATCTGATCCAGCGGCGCGCAGTTGTTTGAGAGTTTCGAGCCCGTCAATACCGGGGAGCCACACGTCGAGGAGGATGCAGCCGTAGGCCCTGCGGCCAAGCGCTTTCAGACATTCTTCTCCGGTCGACACGGCGTCGGCGACAAAGCCCTCGTCTTCCATTACTGCGCGCAATGTCTCGCGAATCCCGCGCTCGTCGTCAACTATGAGAATCGAGTCCATGCAATCTGCGTCAGACCGGAAGTTCGATTACAAACCTTGCGCCACGCGGATTGTTCTTCTCCGCGCGAATGCGGCCGCGGTGCTCGAGAATTATGCGTTGAACGATCGCGAGCCCGAGCCCCGTACCGCTGTCACGACGTGAAAAGTACGGCTCGAACAGACGACGAAAATCGGTAGGCGCAATTCCCTGTCCTGTGTCGGCAACCTCCGCTCGCACGAAGCCGGTATCGACATCACGGCTCGTGCTGATCGTAATCAACTTTTCTTCGCTCGCCGAAACGAGAGCGTCCAACGCATTGTCGATCAGGTTCACGAAGACTCTTTTAATCTGTTCGACGTCGAGCATCGTTGCGGGAAGATCCGGATCGAGTTGCACGACGATCCGCGCGCCGTCAAGTCGCTCTTCGTACAAGCCGACGGCCTGGTTGATGACTTCGTTGAGGTTCGCGCTTTCGAGTCGCGTGGCTGGAAGACGCGCGAAGCGGGAAAACTCGTCCACCATCGCCTTCAGACCCGCTACTTCACGACCAATCGTTTCCGTACACTCGGCGATCACCGCCGCGACTTTACGATCATCAGCGCGCTCTTCTCTCGTATTCGAGCCGTTGCCGCCGCCGTTTGCGTTCGCGCGTGCATAACTCTTCGCGATGCGCTCGGCTGAAAGCTGAATCGGCGTCAGCGGGTTTTTGATCTCGTGGGCCATGCGCCGCGCGACTTCGCTCCAGGCCGCCGCCCGTTGCGCGGCCAGCAACTCCGACAAGTCCTCAATAACAAGTACGACGCCCGGCCGAGGACCCTTCGAATCGCGCATCGCGGTCGCGGTCATGGCGACAGGAAGTGGGCCACCTCCGTTCGCCGTACCGCTTTCCAATTGCGTCTGTTCGGTGGCGCGACCGATCCGGCGCGCGCGTCGCAGTAGTCGATCGACCACGAGCCAGTCTTCGATGTTGATCAAGCCCTGCAGTTGCGGGTTTTCATCAAGCCTGTCGACCAGTCCCAGCATGCGCGCGGCCGATCGGTTCAAGGTAGTGACGCGGTCGTTCTCGTCGACTGAAACAACGCCGGTCGACAGAGACTGCAACACCGTTTCGATGTAGTTGCGACGCTCGCGCAACGCGAGGTTCTTTTCACGCAACTCCGCGGCGCCGGCTTCAATGCGGCTGCGGTTCTCCTCGAGCTGCGTGGTCATCTGATTGAACGACTCGGCGAGCAAAGCCAGCTCATCGTCGGCAATTGTCGTCACCCGGTGGGAAAGGTTGCCGCGGGCGATCTCGTTCGATGCTTCAGCCAGCGCTTTGATCGGCGTTGCGATGCCTCGTGCGAGATAGATGGCGACCCAACTCGAAACGAAGAAAAGGATCAGCGTCATCAGGCCCAGCGTCGACAGTCCCAGCAACCGCACCCGCCGCTGTTTCTTCACCAGTTCCTGGTAGTCACGTTCGGACGCGCTGACGAAATCAGATAGATCGTTCGACGCTCGCTTCGGCGGGGCCACGATCAGTGTTTCCGAGTCGTTAAGCGGCACCGTTAAAACATCGCCGGCAGGCAAACTCGAACGGCTCCCGGTCAATACGGTTCCGTCTGGTCCAACAATCTCGGCGCGGGCCAGTTGTCCCGAATCGACGACCTGGTCCAAAGTCGCCTGTCGGTCCTGTGGAGCCTGCTTGTTCAATAACAACACCAGCAACGAAGCATTGTCGCGCAGCGTTTGTTCGTGACTCTCGAGCGTTTCGCGCCTCACCTTTTGCGCCTGTTGCAGGATCTCTTCCGGCAGCGGGTTGAACCACTTTTCCAGCGAGCGATTCAGAAACAGGTATGAGAACACGGCCATCGCGGTGATCGGCAGGAAGCTGATCGAAATGAAGTACACGAGCAGGCGCGTTTTGACCTTCGAACCGAGTTGTCGCTCTTTTCTTTCGCGCCGCAACTTCAGCAGATTGCGAACGAAAATGAACAGAAAGACGACGAACGCGACGAAGTTGAGCGTGGATAACGCATAGAGGACCAGCGTATCGGCGGCGGTGTCCGGACGAATGACAGTCCACAGCCAGAGCTGCTGCGACACGATGATCGCGAGCAGGAGCAGGACCGTCGTACCGAGAACCCAGAGCAACGCACGCCGGCGACGGCGAATTCGCTCCCGTTGCTCCGGACTCAAATTTTCGCGGTTTTCACCCATTGAACGTCGCCAAAGTCTAGCACACCGGTAAGGCGGATCCGTCGTGTTGCTGGTAGAATGCGAACCACTTAATGGGCCCTTACAGTATCTTCTTCAACGAGTTTGGCCGCTTACGCAGCGGATGGCGGCTCGGGCTGTACATCTTCGCTTTCCTCGCTCTGACAATTCTGCTGGAGACGCTTCTGCGCGTCGTCTATGCGGGCGGCCGGTTGCTCGTCCCAGGTCTTCCTGTCGCTGGTTACTTCGCGAACATGATGTACCGGCTGAGTATTCTCGCAGCGGGACTCGGCGCCGGGTATTTCTGTGCTCGCTTGATAGAAGGGCTGCCGTGGCGGTCGCTTGGTCTCACACTGCACCACGGATGGGTGCGAGATCTGATCGTCGGAACAGTGATTGGGTTTGCGGCATTGACGGTCGCAGTGGGAATCGCGACCGCAGCCGGCGGTCTGCGCTTTTCATTTATCGGAACCCAAATGTTGTTGGCGGCGGGACGATCGCTGCTAACGTCCGGCGTTCTGTTGTTTGTCGCCGCGCTCGCTGAAGAAGCGGCTTTTCGGGGTTATCCGTTGCAAACGATGACGCGCGCCGGGCTGATGTGGCTCGGTGTGTTCCTGACGTCAGTGCCCTTCGGTTTCGCCCATCTCTGGAATCCGAATGTCGTACCGGGTATTACGTTCGCGAATACCGTGATCGCCGGTATTTGGCTGGCCGCTGCTTATCTCAAGACGCGCAGCCTTTGGTTTCCGCTGGGTGTGCACTGGGGGTGGAACTGGGCGCTTGGTTCAGTTTTTGGACTGCCAATCAGCGGCGCCAGTCTCGCTTCGAGTTCCATATTAAGAGGATACGACGTCGGTCCGGCGTGGCTCACCGGCGGAAGGTACGGCATCGAGGGCGGGGTTGCGTGCATGGTCGCGCTGATCCTGTTCATCCTGTTTATCTGGCGCACTCGCCTGGTTTCAGCCACGCCGGAGCTTTTGAAACTAACCTCCGAAGAAAACCCGGCCACGCCGCCTCGCGTATCTGTGTTGTCGTAAGAACCAGCATTGATTGGCGATCGAAATTCCAGCGTGATTCGCGGTCGTTGTTAACACTCTCCAACTCTCTCCCGTCTTAGTCCATGTCAAAACCGGATCGAGGCAACGCAATGTACGAGCTTGATGCCACGGCGGACGTGCTTCTGATGAGACCGCAGGCAAACGCCGCAAAACAGCAACTGAATGAAACTGCTGTCGAAGCCGTGCTCGTAACCGCCGCCCTCGCAGGCGACCGCGACGGATTCGGAAGGCTTTACAAACTTTACGCGCCACTGATCCACGGCATCCTACTCGCCCGCGTTCCGCGCGCTGAAGTAGACGACCTGGTTCAGGACATCTTTCTTCACGCATTCAAGAAACTGCACACGTTGCGTGACAAGGACGCGTTTGGACCATGGATCGCGATGATCGCTCGCAATCGCGCAGTCGATTTTCATCGACGCACGCGTGAGACAGTTGAGATCACCGACGACCTGCGCGGCAGCAACAGCTCAGATTCACGAGCAAAGGAGATTCTGGAGTTGATTCGCAGCCTACCGGATGCTTATCGAGAGACCCTGGTGTTGCGACTCGTCGAAGGTATGACCGGTCCCGAGATCGCCGCGCGGACGGGACTGACGCCCGCATCGGTGCGCGTCAACCTGCATCGCGGAATGAAACTGCTGCGCGCGAAGCTCGGATTCACGGAGGCGTTATGAACGAAGATTACTTGTGGGACAAGAGCGGCGAACCGGATCCGCAGATTCAGGAATTGGAAGAGATCCTTGCCCCGTTGCGTTACCAGCCAAAACCGCTGGAACTACCACAACGCAAAAACTATTGGCCGGTGGCGATCGCCGCGACTGTTCTGATCGCGCTGTTGGCAGGCGGCATCTGGTTACGGCTTCGTACACAAAAACCAGCTCAACCGGAACAAGCCAAAGTGGTTCCCGCTGTTCCCACCGCTCCAACTGTTACACCCGTGTCCAAACAACCGGAAGTCGCACCGAACACGAATTCATCGAAACGGCCAGTTCCTCGCAAGCGGAACAATACGCCGGTCCTAACGAAGCAGGAACGCGAGGAAGCACTCGCCGCAAAAGAACAACTGATGCTGGCGCTGCGCCTCGCCAGCGAGAAACTGAAGTTGGCCCAACGAAGAACCCAGGGCGCGTCGCCAAACCAGATCAAGAACCAACATAGAGTCGGATAACGGAGTTAGACCATGAAATCACTCTTCCAAAAACTGCGCCTGCCGCTGATAGCCGTTTCGCTTGTGACGACAGCGGCATTCGTGGCCCAGGCCCAGGATCCCAAGATCCAGACGGCCAGCCTCGATCACCTCGCGGCAAAGGCCAGCCAGACAGTCGACGTCAATATCGACGAGCGATTGATGCGCATGGCGTCCAAGCTATTTTCAGAAAAAGACGCCGAGGAGAAAGAGATCAAGCAACTGGTCGCCGGCATCAAGGGCATTTACGTCAGGAGCTTCGAATTCGAAGCTGACGGGCAGTACACAGCGGCCGATGTTGACTCGATCCGCACACAACTGCGCGCGCCGTCATGGACCAAAATGGTGAATGTCACGAGCAAAAAAGACGGCGGCCTGGAAGTCTACATACTGTTCAACGGCGACACTGTTGGCGGCCTGGCAGTGCTCGCCACCGACGACCGCGAGTTCACCGTCGTGAACATTGTCGGTCCAGTCGATCTCGAGAAGCTGAGCAAGCTCGAGGGCAATTTTGGCGTACCTGAGCTGGGAATCGAATCAAACAAAGCGAAACCGAAGAACGACCAGTGAGGTTGTCGATGAAAACGACTCGCATCAAGCCCCTCGTCGCTCTCTGTCTCGCGCTTGTCCTGCCGCTTGCCGTGGTCCAGGCGAAAGGCGACGACTTCAAGTCGGTCGTAAAGCTGATCGAACAGTTCTACGGCGTGAAGCATCAGGGCATTCCGTTTCTGGCGAAGGCAGGGATGAAAGTCGCCACGACAGCCGCGCGAATCAAGGGAGGCACAGCGAGACGGCTCGCCGAAGCAGGCAGCGTCAAACTCGCGGTCTTCGAAGATCAGGCGTTTGACGGCGAGTTCACGCGATTTCGCGGGTCGCTGAATGCCGCGCTGGTCCAAACGTGGACGCCGCTACTCCAAACACTCTCGAAAACGAACGAGGAACAGGTTTACATCTTCGTACGCGAGGCAAACGAGAAATACAACGTACTGGTAATCACGATCGAGCAGCGCGAAGCGATCGTCGTCCAGGTAACGCTATCGCCAAAGAATTTTGCCCTGCTAATGAAAGATCCTGAAGGCACAGGCAAGAGCATCACCGAAGAAGCCACGATTATCGATCAGGAGTAACCTCATGAACACACAATCGAATCGTCAACAGACGCAAGGACGCGAAACATCCGACACGCTGCGACAAGGTTTGCAAGTTTGCCCGTACCACCGCTCTCTCAAAACCGGGCCCGGCCGAATCCGCGTGAGCTATTTCCGTTTCGCGTCCTTCCGTCTCTTGATGGGCTTTGTGCTGCTCGCGCTCGTACTTCCCGTGCACGCACAGGAAGTTGACGACACGATCAGGATCAAAACGCGCGTCGTGTTTCTCGATGCCCTCGTCAAAGATAAGAAAACCAATCAACCTGTCACGAACTTGACGACGGAGAATTTTGAAGTCATCGACGAAGGAAAACCGCGCAACATCTCTTATTTCACGCGCGAAGGACAAGCGCGCAAGCCGCTGGCCCTGGTCCTGATCCTGGACGTGCGTGATAACGGCGCCGGTCGCTTCTTAAAACGGGCCGAGATCATTAAGGCAATGGAATCGGAGTTGGCGAAGCTGCCATCGGGAGACGAAGTCGCGATCATGGCGATGGATATCGGAGAGGACGAGAGACGGCTCTGGCTGACCGAGTTCACGAACGACCGCACCAGACTCGCTTCCGCGCTCGCTCGCGTGCAGGAGATGTGCGAAAGGAAGGACGCCGAGGGTCTGCCCCCAGCGTCGCAATCAACTTCCGCCACAGATAATCAAGCCGGCGGCAAAGAGGTTGTGGAAACTGAGACCATCAAAGGACGCAACGGCGGCACTGTCACGCGCACTACGCTGAAAGACGGCTCCGTCAATGTGAAGCGCGTCAATAAAAACGGCGACGTCACGGTCGAACTCGGCGATATCTACGACATGGCGGCCGCCGTGAGAGATGCCACTCGCAAGGCTCAGGAACTGCGTCCGAATTCACAGGCGTCGATCGTCTGGATCTCCGACGGCATCGCGCCGATCTTCTTCGAAGACCGGGATGCGACCGAACAGATACTCATCCGCAACAACGTGATCTTCAACTCTTTAACAGTCGAACTGCGAACGCTGTTCAAGTTCCTGTTGCCGGTCGGTAAACCTCTTGCAGGCTGGTTGGGGTTGAGTCTTTACGGCAGCGCGAAACACCTGGCGCAAAGATCGGGTGGCGAAGCAGTGAAGGTCGGACGAGTTAAAGACTACAGCACGGGATTGTCGCGCATCATCGGCAACCTCACCGCACGCTACAGCCTCGGCTTCGCGCTCGCCGAAAACGAGACCGACGACGGGCGCCTGCACAGTCTCGAAGTGCGGGTTCAGGCGAAGGATGAAAAAGGCAAGAAACGAAAACTGCTGGTGAGTTCGCGCCAGGGATATTACATGTCGAGCGCGATGCCGAAGGAAGCTACGAGCCGGGCCCAGTGATCAAGTGTGATGGGGTGGGACAATCCTGACTTCGTCCCACTCCGCCACGCCCAGGAAATCTGACGCAGACCGGCCATTCATCGAGATCTCCAGGAAACCCGCACTGCCCCAGATCATGAACGGTTCTTCGGAACCCCCAACTTGATCCGCATAAAACTGCCGGAAGGCGCGTATTTCCGTTTCGTTGACGGCGAGACTCGCGCCGTCGGGAAACATTTCGCGAGTGATGTTGGTGACCAGGTTGCCGAACCGGTCGACGTTGATGATTTGAGGTTCTTTCGTCAACGGCAATCGAACCGGATTTGAAATCGGTGGACCAACTGATGATGGATCGACACCGGTTGAAAGCGCGGCTGCGACTGGCGCGAAGATGTCGCGTCCGTGAAAGGTATTGGTGACCGGGTGACGGAAGTATTGGGTGGCGGTGATGTGGAACACCTCAAAACTTCGGTCGCGATCGTAAATGTAGCTGAAGATGCCGTTGTCTGGTCCAACGAACAGATGATCTCCGGACCTGACGACTATCGCACGCCGCTCGGATCCGACTCCCGGATCGACAACTGCTACATGAATTGTTCCTGCGGGAAATGTGTCGTAAGCGGCGAGCAGCGTAAACGCGCCCGCCGCTACATGTTGTGCTGGAATCTCGTGAGTGATGTCGACGATTACGGCTTCCGGGTTGATTGAAAGGATCGCTCCCTTCATCGCACCAACGAAGTAATCGACGGTCCCGAAATCAGTGAGCAGCGTGATCGCTCTCACAGAATGCCTATGTCGGTTGCGGTCCGGATCTTCAACTGCTGTCCGCGCTCGAGGCGAATGTTTTTGCCACGCTGGGTCATTACGCCGGCTGTTCCCGCGCCACCACCGATAATCGCGCCGATCGCCGCGCCTTTTCCGCCGCCCGCAATCGTACCGATGATCGCTCCAATACCCGATGCCGCTCCGACTTTCGCAACGTCGTCTTTCGTCGAGTCACGACCCTTAACGCCACCTTCGGCATCGACCTCCGGGTGATCGTCGCCCATGGGCGTGATCTCCAGCAGTTCGGCTCGAAGTGCGGCAGTTTGATTGTCTGGCGAACGGATTTGATCGAAAGCGAGTTGCAGTTGCGCAACGCCTTTGACTTTACCCGGGCGCTTAACCTCTGCGACGCGCCCGTCAACAATGAACCCGGCGTATTGCGCTGGTTCGACTACGCGGGCCTGGAAACGATCCCCGCGCTGGCTGACGTCCGTTGAAAGCGGCGCCAGTAGTTCGAGAGCGAGAATCGTGTTGCGTGGTATCGCGATCGCGCCGCTGGTCTGGTTCGGTTGCGAAGAGCTAACGTTGACGTCGACAGTCTTGTTAGGGACCGAGGGGTCGTCTCCCGTATCGTTGCTGTCGATTGTGGCATTTGAACGACGCTTCAGTCCGACGGGCAGTGATGAATTGAACTGTGCACGCTCGTAACCGGCCGCATAGCCTGCTTCGAAGCCCTGTTGATAACCGTCGCGATAGTCGTCGATAGGTCCCCAGGCCTCGTTGTAGGAACGATCTGCGCGTTTGTAGTCTTCTTTGTTCTGAAAATCGCGGGCGGCGTGATCAGAGATGTCTCTGAAACCGGCGGTGTATCCGTCTGAATAACCGGTACGATAGCCGCGCTCCAATGCAGTTGACTGTCCCTGGGCGGCGACCTGCGTCGTCGAGACCAAACTCGACACACCGATCAGGCCAACGGCCAGCAAAATCACGAGGGGAAGTTGAAGATATCTCATATTTTGTCCTTCTGAGGAGAGCCAACCCGAGCAACACACGCATGCTACACTAATCCGTGTTTACGAAGGAATACTGATCACGGACAAACTCAGATGCAGCCTCTAGTGCCGGAGGTTGGCGGTCAACAAACGCGGAAATGACTACGAACCGTCGAATTTACCTGGATCACAGCGCCACAACGCCCGTCGACCCGCGCGTCGCGGCAGCGATGGCCCGATCCCTGACGGAAACGTATGGAAATCCGTCGAGTGTTCACGGTTTTGGCCAGCAGGCACGCGCCGCGGTCGATCGGGCGCGTCGCGAAGTGGGCACCCTCATCGGCGCGAAACCGAATGAGATCGTATTCACTTCCGGCGGCACGGAGGCCAACAATCTCGCCATTCGCGGACTCTGCGAAGCTGAGGTGGCCCACGGAAAGCACATCATCACCTCCGCGATCGAACATCCATCCGTGCGCGGCGTCTGCGACGCACTCGAGAAACGCGGCTGGGAAGTCACGCGTCTGCCTGTTTACGCGAACGGCATCGTAAAACTCGGCGACCTTTCCGCTGCGCTCCGGCCCGACACCGTGCTCGTCACAGTGATGTGGGCCAACAACGAGATCGGCACGATTCAACCAATCCACGAGATCGGCGCTTTGATTCGCGAGCGGCGCGCCGCAGGGCAGCGGCATCTTTGGTTTCACACGGACGCCGTGCAAGCAGCGGGTCGTCTGCCAATAAACGTCGACGAGGCGGGTTGCGACCTCCTGTCTACGTCGGCGCACAAGTTGTACGCGCCGAAAGGCATCGGTGCGCTTTACGTGCGCCGCGGCGTGCGCCTTGCGGTCCAAAACGTCGGCGGCCACCAGGAACGAGAACGCCGCGCAGGCACTGAAAACGTTCCGGCCATCGTCGCGTTTGGAGAAGCGGCGAAACTCGCACGCGAAGAGATGTCACAGCGTATTGCACACGATTCCGCGCTGCGCGATCGATTCGAAAGCCGTGTTAAGCACGCGATCGCCGACGTCATAATGAATGGGGACCGCGAACACCGGCTGCCGCACCTGTCAAACATCTCGTTCAGGTTCATCGAAGGCGAAGGACTGCTGATCAACCTCGATCTGGAAGGCGTCGCGGTTTCGACTGGTTCGGCCTGTTCGTCAGGCACACTCGAACCGTCGCCGGTGATTCGCGCGCTTGGCGTCAACGACGAAGTCGCGCGCGGATCGATCCGGTTCAGTTTCGGAAAAGACAACACGGAAGACGATGTTGATTACGTCGTCGAGGTTTTGTCAGGAGCTGTTGAACGGCTTCGCGCACTCTCGCCGCTGAGTGTTATTGGCCACTGATGTCGTATTCCAATAAATTCAAAGACCACCTGGCCCATCCTCGCAACACAGGCGAATTACCCGAAGCAAACGTCGTCGCAGATCAACAGAATCCGGTGTGTGGAGATCGCTTGCGGCTCTCGTTGATACTAAAGAACGACCGTATCGAGACCGCGCGATATCTCGCTTACGGCTGTCCGCCGACACTCGTGTGCGGATCCGTTCTGACAGAGTTGATTACCGGAAAAACTGTTGGCGACGCGAGGCTGATTACGAAGAGCGACGTGGTCGAAGCGGTTGGCGGTTTGCCGTCGAGAAAACATCACGCGGCCGCACTGGCAATTGAGACACTTAACACCGCATTGGACAACCTCGCCGGTTCTTAACGCCCCGGTGTGCCCACAACGCGCGGCCGCCCTGGTCCGGCAGGTTCAATGGTCTTGCCACTGTGATACTGTGGCCCACAATACTTCTTCGGCTCCGTTCCCAATACAAACGTCTTCGTTCTGATCACGGGACACGATTCGACCGCGATCAATCCTGTTGCCGGATCGATGTCCAACGTAATCGTCCCTTCGAGTCGACTATCAGGCACGGGCGGCGCCTTTCGTGGGGACGGCGACGGCAGTGATCCGGGTGGAGGAGGCAACTCAGTTGGTTGGTCCACCTGAGGCATTGGCTCGGGTAACTCCTCCGGAGTTCCTTCCTCAATCGCATCGTCAGACGTGTGATTTGGACCGGTACCGTTGATAAAGAACTCGACGCGCTTCTCAGTATCCTCGGGGGCCGTGAGTTCGCCAGTCTTCGGATTGATGTCGACCTGTTCGATACCGGCAGGCATCTCCCAGTCGCCTTCCCATTCCGGGTGCTTCGCGAGTGCGACCTGCATGAAGTCGGCCCAGATCGGCAGCGCCGAGTTCGCGCCAGTCAAACCGAGTTGCGAGCCGTCATCAAATCCGACCCAAACCGCGCAAACGAGATTGGGCGTGAAACCGGCAAACCATCCGTCGCGCGATGTTCCCGTTTTTCCGGCGAGCGTCTGTTTCAAGCCGCGCGCACGCACTTTCGCCGCCGTTCCCCGATTCACAACGTCTTTCATGAACGACGTCATGACGTAAGCCACGTCGGGACGAAGCACTTCGTTGCGCTGCGTGGTTGGGGCGGCGATCGTTACGCCGTCGCCGGTTGTAATGCGGTTGATGGCGATAGGTGTGACGCGGCTGCCGAGATTTGCAAACGCGGTGTAAGCAGAAGCCATCTGCAATGGCGTCGCTTCGTTTGTTCCGAGTGCCATGGCCGGATAAGCCCGTGCGGGCTTCGGCAAACCCGCCTTTCCAGCCAGGTTCATCACGCGGCCGATGGTAACTTCCATTGCGACCTCGACAGTGACGACGTTCAAACTATGGACCAACGCGTCGCGCAACGTCACGGGCGCATGACTGTAGCTCTCGCCAAAGTTTCCCGGAGAGTATTCCTGGTTATCGAAGGTGAACGTCTTCGGCTCGTCCATGTACGTCGTCGCCGGAGTGATCAGGCGCGGCACCGGATCGTAAGCGGTATTCAAGGCGGTGGCGTAAACGAAGGGTTTGAAGACTGAACCCGGTTGACGAAGAGCATCGGAGGCGCGATTTAACTGGCTCTTCGAATAGTCACGGCCGCCAACCATCGCCACTATCTCGCCGGTCTTTGCATTAATTGCGACGAGTGCCGCCTGCAATGTTCCCGGCTCGAAACGCTTTGCCTGGATCTTGTCGAGGGCGGCGAGTTGTTTTGTCAGCGCTGCGTACGCGGCGCGCTGAAGGTCCATGTCGATCGTCGTGTAAATGCGCAGGTGTTCGGCAGCGCCGGAACCGGCGATCATTTCGCCGAGCTGGTTCTGAACGTAGTCGGCAAAGTAAGGCGCGTCGGAGACGTCGACTCGTCCGCGCACTGGCGCAACCTGCAAAGGTGAATCTTTCGCTGCCTTGGCCTCGGCAGCAGTCAGTTCACCTGCCTCGAGCATCGAATCCAGCACCTGGTTGCGTCGGGCAGTAGCAGTTTCGAGCTTGTTGTAGGGGTTGTAACGATTCGGGCTGCGAATCAGGCCGGCCAGGAAGGCTGACTCGGAAAGCGTAAGGTTCGTCACGTCTTTGTTGAAGTAGGCGCTTGCCGCCTCGCCAAACCCGTGAATCGAGAAGCCGGCTTGTTGGCCCATGTAGACCTGGTTGCAATAAAGCTCGAAGATCTTCTCTTTACTTAAACGCGTCTCGAGTATAACCGACATGTACGCTTCAGCCGTTTTGCGCCGCCACGTTTGTTCCGGCGAGAGCAGAAGGTTTTTGACGAGCTGTTGCGTGATGCTCGAACCACCTTGCCGCGCGATTGGCGAATTAGGATCGGCGTCGACACGACGGACGAACGCGCGGACGATACCGCGGATGTTCACACCGTAGTGCTCAAAGAACGAGCGATCTTCCGTGACGGTGATTGCTTTGACGAGTTGCGGCGGAAGGTCGCCGAAGCCGATCACTTTTCGCTTAGCGCGTTCGGTGCCTGTTACGGAGCTGATCAGCTCGGGCTCGAGCCAGACGCGTTGCAAGGCGCTGCGGCCGTCGAGATCGGTCAAGCCATTGATCGACTTTCCACTGCCGGTGAACTGCACCTTGACGTGTTGAAACTGCCGCTGTCCATCAACAGTCGACGCACTACTCGGCTCGATCTCCACGCTGGCGCCGTTTACGGTGTAACGCCCGCGGTTTGTATCCGCCTGCTGGCTCTTCTCGACGTATCCGGCGCGTTTCAGAAACGCGATCAGTTCCTCCTGCGTGATTGCTTCGTTAACTCGTAGTTGTTTCGGCGCGGCATAGATACCGGCGGAACGAGTAAAGACTTCGCCTTGCAGGAGATTGTCGATGCGTCCGGAAAAGACGGTCCAGTAATAGATGAGGATACCGAGTACGGCGGCGCTGACAAAAGCAACGGGAATGATGACTGGCGCACTGAAGAGACGGCGCAGGAACCTGCGCCCCAAACCCGCGTCCGGCTCGACATAGGAAACGACGCGTGGATCGCGACCTCCGGGATACCTCGCGTTGTTCGGTGGATAGCGTACTGGCATAAATCGCTAAGTCAGTGTTCCTCCGCGTGCCGTCATGATCTGGGCCGCCGCGTAACCGCTAACAGGGAATACTACGTTACATTTGCGCCGCAGTTCTGTCGACGTTCGTTTGACAGGGATACCCGCTTTCGCTAACGTGGCTGCCCTGCTACAGTGGCTTTGATGCCACTCTTCGGGAATGAGTCTAACACCGGGACCATTGCAGGAAAATACTGATTAATGAACACTTTAGTAACCGGCGGGAGCGGCTATCTCGGTACTTACGTGCGCCAGTTCTTTCAGGCCGATGATTTCTCACGCCGCTCGAGCCTGAACATCCTCGAAGACGCGGACGCTCGCATCGTCGAAAACTACGACGCGGTCATCCATCTTGCGGGCCATCTCGATAAGAGCCCGGAGGGTGCTGAGGAGTGCTTTCGCACCAACGCAGACGGCACGCGCAACATCATCCGCAACATGCGCGCGGGCTCAGTTTTCATCTATGCTTCGACCAAGGACGTTTACGGCAGCCAGGCGAGTGCATACGAGTTTGTGCCCGAAGAGTGTCCGATCGATCCAAAGCCGGCGTCGGCTTTCGAGTTGTCCAAACTGATCGGCGAACAGTACGTGGAGTACTACGCAAAACAGCGAGGCGTGCGCGCGTGTATTTTTCGCATGTCGGCCGTTTTCGCCAGGCCGACAGAGGGAAATGAGAACGGTTTCGTCACGCATTACATCGAATCGGTGAAACATCGCTGGACCATTCGACTTCCGGCGGGCGCCGATCCGGTGCGCGATATTCTGTATGTGGACGATCTATCGCGGGCCTGTCGATCGTTCATAAACTCGCAGCGCGAGTTTGGCCTTTATAACCTCGGCGGCGGCCGTTTGAACGCTGCAAGCGTGCGCGACATTATCGATCGCGTCGGAAAAATGCTGGAGATCGATCCGCTGATCGAAGAAGATCCGAATATTCCGCCGCCTGTGCCGATGCGATATGTCTCCGATCTGACACGCATCGAGAACGAACTGCAATGGCGACCGCAGATCGGAATCGACGCCGGGCTGCGCGTGAGCTTTTAACCGCTGATTCTATGAGCGCGTCTGCTATCAAGCGAGTCGTAGTGCGGGGCACGAATTGGGTCGGCGACTCGGTGATGACTGTGCCGGCGTTGCGCGCCCTCAGACGGCTGTTGCCGGATGCGAAGATAACGCTCGCAACTCGGCCGTTCGCGAAAGGGATCTTTTCCGAAGTCGATTTCATTGACGACGTACTCGTTTACGATCGCCGCAACGCGTTTTCCGTGGTATCGCAGGTTCGTGAATGGCGTCGTCGCGAGTTTGATCTCGCGGTGCTTTTTCAGAATGCGTTTGAAGCAGCGCTGATTCCCTTCCTTGCGGGCGTTCCGACTCGCCTCGGCTATGCGACCGAGTCGCGGCAGGGGTTGTTGACGCACCCACTTCCCTTGCCTGACTGGCGTTCCTCAAAGCACGAAGTCTTTTATTACCTGTATCTGATTACGGCGCTGGAACAGTCGTTGTCGGGGACCAGCACGGTTTGCGAGTCCGATCCGGATATCAGTCTCACGATCTCGGAATCGCGGAAGAACGAAGCGACCGAGTTGCTGCGGTCGTACGGCGTGGATGATGAAAAGACTGTAGTCGCGATATGTCCGGGCTCGATAAACAGCCGGGCCAAGCGTTGGCCGGCCGAGTCGTATGCGGCGCTGGCGGATCGACTACTCGAACAGCAGCAACAAGTGGTGCTCATCGGCTCACGGGACGAGATTGACGTCACCAACGAAGTAACGAACCGAATGCGAAATCAGCCTGTCGTCTTGACCGGAAAGACCACGCTCGATCAGATCACCGCGGTGCTTGGTCTGGTCGATCTTGTTGTGACCAACGATACCGGTCCGGCGCACATCGCGGCGGCGCTGGGTTCCCCCACGATCGTGATTTTCGGTCCGACCAACCCTTTGACGACGCGGCCGTTTTCATTCAAAGCGGAGATTCTGCGTCATCCGCCCGACTGCGCGCCATGCATGCTGCGTGATTGTCCGATCGATCATCGATGCATGACGGCAATCACCGTTGACGAGGTCTTTGAACGTTCGCATGCGCTGCTCAAGCGCAGCAGTTTTGCGAAGACCGTGAGGAGCGTTTGCGACTCGGTCGCGTGAGTTTTATGAAACGTCCAGCAGTTTTCATCGATCGCGACGGCACGATTTCGGAGGAAGTTGGTTACGTGAACCATCCTTCACGGTTTCGACTGTTTCCCTACTCCTCAGAAGCGATCAGGATCTTGAACGACGCCGGCTGGCTGGCGATCGTTATAACGAACCAGGCGGGCGTTGCGCGCGGCTACTTCTCGGAAGACGTGATACACAGGATTCACGATCAACTCACTCGCGATCTTGAGAACGAATCCGCGCGACTCGACGCGATTTACTACTGCGCGCATCATCCATCGGTGGGCGAACCTCCATACCGATCGGATTGCGACTGCCGCAAACCGAAGACGGGCTTGATCCAGCAGGCTGCGAAGGACTTTGAGATCGATCTGGCGGCGAGTTGGATGGCGGGCGACCGGTACAACGACATCGAACTCGCGCGAAATGCCGGACTGCGGGCTGCGTTCGTGTTGAGTGGTTATGGACGCGGCGAGTGGGAGTATCAGAGCGGCACATGGAAGCACCGGCCGGACCTGGTTTGTGAGAACCTGCTGGAAGCCGTAAAGTCGATTGTTAACCACGGAGTTGAAGCACGAACCTGACAGATGAAACGGCTGGTTGAAATCGTGCGCAGTTTCCCAGACCGCAGGCTCGTCGTCATCGGCGACGCGATCGCGGACCAGTTTCTGTACGGAAACATCAGCCGCGTGTCGCGCGAGGCGCCCGTTTTTATCCTGCGGCATGAACAGACGCAAACAGTTCCAGGCGGCGCGGCAAACTGTGCAATGAACCTGGCGTCCCTTGGCGCACGCGTGTCGCTGGTGGCGGTAGTCGGCGACGATGAATCAGGAAGCGAGCTGCGAACTAAACTTGAAGCGGCGGGTGTTGACGTCAGCGGCGTGACCGTTTCCGACAAGATCCAGACGACGACGAAGGTGCGAATCCTCGCCGGCCAGTCGCACTCCAATCGTCAACAGGTAATCCGCATCGACTACGAAGCAAACCCGCTCGTCGACAACGCACCGCGTGACGCAATCCTTAAAAACTTAAAAACGGCGCTGCCTGCCGCCGACGCGATCGTGATCTCCGATTACAACTACGGCGTAGTTGACGCGCGGGCGATTAGTTCGATACGGGAATCTAATTCCAAACGGGTGCTCGTCGATTCACGTTTTCGTTTGTCGGATTTCACCGGATTCACTGCCGCCACGCCAAACGAGGATGAAGTCGAACACCTGATCGGCAGCCCTATCACCTCAACAGGCGAATTGGAAGTTGCTGCTAAAACGTTAAAGTCACAACTCGGTCACCAGGCGCTGCTCGTCACACGCGGCGCCAAAGGCATGATGTTGCTCGAAGATCACAGTGAACCACTTCATATTCCTGCAGTTGGGGCACAGCAATCAGTGGACGTGACAGGTGCGGGCGACACCGTTATCGCGACCTTCGCGCTCGCGGTGGCGTCCGATGCTTCTTTCGCCGACGCTGCGCGATTAGCAAACTACGCGGGCGGCCTTGTGGTGATGAAGCGGGGCACAGCGTCAGTTACCGCCACTGAACTCGAGCAGTCGATTCTTAGTTCCGAGCACGACTGATGACCGACTCGAGAATCCTAAGCCGCGAGGAAATGTTGACGCGTGTCGCAGAAGCCCGATCGTCCGGCGCGCAAATCGTCCTCGCCAACGGATGTTTCGACGTGCTTCATGTCGGACACGTCCGCTACCTCGAAGGCGCGCGGGAGTTGGGCGATGTCCTCGTAGTCGGTATCAACTCAGACGAGCAGGTCGCGCGTCTCAAAGGACCGGGCCGCCCGATTTTGCCCGCCATCGAACGCGCAGAAATCGTCGCCTCACTCGAACCTGTAACTTACGTCACAATTTTCGATGAACCAACAGTCGAGCAACTGCTCCTTGCTCTGAAACCCGACGTCCACGCGAAAGGCACTGACTACACCGAAGAGACAGTTCCGGAGCGCGCCGTGGTACGATCCTACGGCGGCCGCGTGGCGATCGTCGGCGATCCGAAAGATCATTCAACGTCAGCCATCCTGGCCCGCATCGGAGATCCGAAATGAATAAACGGTTAACGGTATTTGCGATGGTGGCGTTATTGGTGGCGACCTGGACCTCCGCGCCGGGCCAGACCAGGAAGTCGCGGTTCGATCCGAGCGGCGCATTTTGGATTTCCGGCGACCCACCGACAGATTTTTCCGACTTCAGTGCGATAAATCTCAATATGCGACAACTGAGGCGACTGCCGACCTCAGGACTGCAACTTAACGACGGCACCTCCTTTCGCTTTCGGAACATCGTGGTGAAGCAAAACAATTTCACCTTCACCACCGTGACACTGAAAAGCGTTTACTACACGTTTTCGGGCAGGTTTCTAAAAGGCGGCGACTTCGCAGCGACCTGGCAGGGCGAAGAAACTCCCGTGCTCGAAGGGACGCTCACTAAATTTAAAGACGGAAAAAAAGTCGCCGACGCGAAACTGAAATTCATCTATTTCGGCGGGACCTGACCAAGTCGCACCAGGATTTTGGATGAGGATTTTAATCGTAAAGCTGGGAAGTATCGGCGACATTGTTCATACCCTCCCTGCCCTTGCCGCCATCCGCGAGGGGTTCCCGGACTCGGAAATCTCCTGGGTCGTCGAACGAAATTTATCTGAGATTCTGAGAGACAACCCACTTTTAGATCGCCTCATCGAAGTCGACACGAAGGCGTTGAGGCGCGGGCTGATGTCTGGGGAGACGCTGCGGGCACCGCGCCAGCAGTTACGTCGGTTACGCGCCTCAGCCTTCGATGTCGCTTTAGACTTCCAGGGACTTCTCAAATCCGCTTCAATAGCGCGCCTTTCGGGCGCGCGACGTGTTTTTGGCTACTCGCGCGCCGGTCTGCGCGAGCCGGCCAGCAGCATTTTTCTCTCAAAAAGAATATCGGTTCCTAAACAAGTTCACGTAATCCGCAAAGGACTGGCGCTCGTCGAGGGTGCATTCGGAATACCCGTGCCGCTCGAGGCAGACGCGTTTTCGTTTCCGATCACTGTCGCGCCTGAGGATCAGAACGCGGCGGATGAGGCGGCGGATGCTGCCGGTGGGAACTACGCTATTCTCAATCCCGGCGGCGGCTGGCCAACTAAGCTGTGGAGCGCCGATCGGTTTGGTAAACTTGCGGACGCGTTGTGGTCCAGTTACGGACTTACCTCCCTGGTGACGTACGGGCCAGGCGAGGAAGCGCTCGCCGATGTGGTGCGGCAGTCGTCGGAAACGGGCCAAACGCGGCCGGTCAGTCTTTCGTTGAAAGGATTTTATTCGCTTGCGAAAGGGGCGCGAGTTTATATCGGCGGCGACACCGGACCAACGCATCTTGCCGTTGCCGCACGCACGCCGATCGTCGGTTTGTTTGGTCCGACTGAATGGTGGCGCAATGGAAGTCCCCGGGCGGAAGACGTCTGCGTTGAACGCACCGACATTGACTGTCGCGTAGACTGTCATCGACGCTCCTGTTCAAAGTGGATCTGCATGGACATTGAGGTCGAACGAGTGTTTCGGGCTGTCGAGAAGAGATTGGCTTTAACTTAGCGG
>CBFGMX010000086.1:0-21512 GCA_965649955.1 uncultured bacterium | reverse complement strand
CGCGAAGTCGAACCGAACGTAGGCGTTACCCTGCGATTGTTCTAGCAAAGCGGCTATGCATTTGGGCAAAGCCCGGACCGGCGGCCAAGCCGCATCGCTAATGCAATCGTTACGGCGAGGCACAGCCTCGCCGCACATCAGGCGGCGAAGCCGCTGCAAGAAGGACTTTTGAGGCAAGGCTACCCAAATGCGCATCTACTGCGGGTTAAGAGCAAGGCTACCCAAATGCGCATCTGCGGGTTAAGAGCAAGGCTACCCAAATGCGCATCTGCGGGTTAAGAGCAAGGCTACTCAAATGCGCATCTGCGGGTTAAGAGCAAGGCTACCCAAATGCGAATCTGGTGCGGGTTAAGGCTTCAAATGCCTTCCAAGTGCTGAACATCGGCAAGATCCTGCAGGCGGGCGCTGGTTTTCTTGTTGGCAATCAGGTGATGACGAGAGAGGACGAACGCTGGCACGCCGCCGAACGAGGTCTCCAGGCGATCTGGCCATGCCTCCGAGAACTCGACACCGTCGATACTCGTTATTATGTCAATGCGTAATGGCGGTAGCCCGATCTGGAAGATCGTTTGTTTTCGAGTTAAGTCGTCAGCCGTTAAGCCACTCAACGGTGCGCCGAAATCGGAAAGCGCCTGTAATACCCGCTGAGCGTTCCACTCTTCAGGTCGCACCCAAACATAAAGGTCTTTGGTCGCACGTACGTGCCCGTGTGCGGCAAGAGCGTGAGCGCCTACGATTAAATACTCAACGTTGTGCACGTTGAAGGCGAGTAACAGTTCTTTGAAGTCTGGGTTCAATGGTGGAAGGTTGGTTCCAGGCCAAGCAGAGCTTGGTCAATGTCCATACGGCTTCAATCCGCTCTTCAGGAGAAGCTTTCAGCCAGTCGGAATCGGTCGGTTCTGGTGACCCGCCGCGAATGACGGTGACCGTGATTTGTTCGCTCCGCGAATCGTCGAACATGCAACCAAATTATAGCACGCACGGGTTCATCGAATGTGTACGTTAGTCGGATCCTACACTGGTGAAGCGTCGTCTCATTGATGAAGATAGTCCAGCAAGTACCATCGCAATCCAGCAGTAATCGCTCACTTCAATCGATTGTACTTCCGCAACACTTCCTTCAATCGTTCATGAGGAATGGCGTGGACGGTGTTGCCGTCTATACCGGTCATTGTTTCGGCAGCGATCATGGCATTGATGATCGCTTCTTCAGTTGCCTGTATTGTCGCGGCGAAGATCGGGTCGATGCGGTCGTTCGGCAGCATCTTCAATGTCGCCAGGCTCGTCTCCTTGCCAGCACCGGCGTTCGCAGTTGAAAACGCGATAAAGATATCACCCGACGAGTTGCCGCCAATGCCGCCGTTTCTCGCAATACCAAGCGCAGCGCGTTTCACCACACGCTTCAACTGATGCGGCAGCAGCGGAGCATCTGTCGCCACCACAACGATGATCGATCCCGTGTCCGCCGGAACCCGAACCGGCATCAGGTCCGTAATCTCCCGGCCCACGGGAACGCCCGCAATCATCAAACCAGTACGACTGCCGTAATTCGCCTGGACCAACACGCCGAGGTTGTAACTCGCAGCATCAATCGTAACCTTCCGAGACGACGTGCCGATGCCACCTTTAAACTGATGGGCCACCATGCCCGTACCACCGCCAACATTCCCCTCCGCAACAGGTCCCGAAGCGGCCTGGTCCAGCGCCTGAGCGACGTGTTCAGGCTTAACATGAAAACCGTTGATGTCGTTTAAAAACCCGTCCCAGGTTTCGGCAACAATCGGCAGTGACCACGGCTGGAAAGTCTTACCTTGTTTCTTCATCTGCCAGACGATCACGGCATCACGTACGGTGCCAACACTGTGCGTGTTTGTAATCATGATCGGTCCTTCGATGAAACCCGATTCTTCCACCCACGTCGTGCCGGTCATCTCACCGTTGCCATTCAACGTGAACCATGCGCCAAAGACCTGATCCGTGGAGTTCTTACCGCGCGGGAAGACGGCGGTGACGCCAGTACGGACGGGCCCTTTGCCGGGCACAAGCTTTCCGTCACCCGAAATGAGAGTCACCTGCCCGACTTCAACGCCGGCAACATCGGTGATGGCATTCAACGCTGCGGGCGTCCCGTCAAAGGGAACGCCGAGGTCACGTGCTCGCGGTTTGTTTGACTTGGTTTGCGCCATGGCAGACAGTACGAACACCGTCAGCAAAAAGAATGATCCCAACTTCAGGAACGATCGGGCAGTCCAGAGTGATCGATTGGTCATGGAACGGATCCAGATGTTGAAATCGACACTACTCGTTCCGCAACGCCGTCGTCGGATCTAACCCCGCTGCGCGGCGCGCAGGCAGCCACGAAGCCAGCACGGCGATAAACAGGAAGACCACCGCCACCGATACGAACGTCACGGGATCTGTGGGTTTAACTTCGACGAGCATGCTCGCGAGAACACGCGTGAGTCCGAACGCTGCCAGCAACCCTATCGCAATACCAATCACACTCAGGTAGACACCCTTCCCTACCATCAAACGGAAGATCCGCGACGGCGCGGCGCCAAGCGCCATGCGCACGCCAATCTCCGCCGTTCGCTGGCGCACCGAAGTTGCAAGCACGCCATACAAACCTACACCCGCAAGCAACGCGGCTATTGTCGAGAAGACTCCGATCAGCAATAACGAAAAGCGCGTCTGCGCCTGTGCCGCCGTCACCAGCGAGTCCATCGGCTGGAGCTGGTTGATGAATGTATCCTTGCCGGCTTTGCGCACCACTTCGCGAACAGCGCCAGCTATCGCGGCCGGATCTCCATCGGTGCGCAGCGCCCACCACGAAGCCGCCTGATGATTCAAGTACCCATCGGTGATGTACAGTTGTTCCCGACCCGGTTCGATCAGCGAGCTGTTGCGTTGATGGGCCACCACTCCAATGATCTCGCCCCACTGGGCCTCCGGCGTGCGCACACGAAACAGGATCCGCTTGCCCACGGCAGACTCGTTTGGAAACGCTTTCGCCGCCAGCGCCTGGTCCACTATGAGCAGGTTGCGATCGGGCGAACTGTCGTCCGGCGTAAACGTGCGTCCGGCGAGAAGCGTCGTTCCCATCGCCTCGAAATACCCCGGCAGAACGATCTGAAGATCCGCCGCTTGAAACTTGCTCGGATCGTTTTGCGCTTCGGCTCCGCCCCATCGCACCGGATTAAACCCACCGGCGAGCGGCAACGGAAACGACGCCGTCACACTCCGCACGCCCGGCAATGCGCCCAGTTGCTCGCGAAGCTGGCGCTTGAAAGTGTCTCTTTCCTGAGGTGTGTTACCAGTATTGCCAAGCAGTTGAAACGTTAGCAGCCCGCGAGGGTCAAACCCCAGATTTACACGTTGAATATTCAAGAACGTGCGGAACATCAACCCCGAACCAATCAGTAGTACAAACGCCAGAGCAACTTCCACCACCACCACGGCATTACGCAGACCGGCAGCGCCGAGCGCGCCGCTTCGGCCCGCCGCGCGCAACGTGTCCATCAGGTTTGGTTTCGCGGTGCGAAGTGCCGGAATCACACCAAAGAGCACGGCCGCCAAGAGACCAGCCAACACGGCAAACGCCAACACCTTCACATCGATTCCGATCGCATTGAGTCGAGGCAAATTCTCTGGCGCGATCGCGAGTAGTTGGCGAATGCCTAAATACGCAAGCCCGACGCCAATCGCCGTTCCGATACCGGCGATCACGATCGCTTCCGCGAGTGTTTGCCGAACCAATTGCCACCAACCGGCGCCTAACGCGGCGCGCACCGCCAGCTCGCGTTCGCGCGATGAAGCTCTCACCAACATCAGGTTCGCCACGTTCGCACAGGCAATCAGCAGCAGGAAAATGACCGCGCCCATCAGCGCGAGAATCGTGGGCCGAACCTCGTCGACAAGATGTTGCTTCATCGGCACCAGCCGGAAATACTGACCGGCCGTTTTTGCGATCGTGTTCTCTTCACGAATCTTCTGCGCGATCGTCTCGACTTCGGCCTGGGCCTGGACGATGTCGACGCCAGGCTTCATACGCCCGATTGCTCGCCACTGCACGTTGTTGCGGTTGGCGACGTCGTAAGGAATGCGCGCAGCAATCCAGACGCTTGGAAACTGCTCCATGTCAACTTGCGGCGGAAACAGTAATTCGAAACCCGGCGCCAGCACACCGACGACGATCGGCGGTGGTCCAAACGCGGCAGCTACCGGCAGCGGTTTGCCAATCATCGACTGATCGCCACCGAAACGTTGTTGGAAATACTCGTTGCTCAGTATTGCCATGGTTGGCAGGGGTGGCGGCTGGCCGGCCGCTGGAGCGTTGCCGGCCGGCGCCGCCGCTGGAGGCGCTTGAGGCGTTCCGTCGGTGTCCTGAAAGTCTCGACCCGCAACGATTGAACCACCCATCATTTGAAAGAAGTTAGTCGAGACCGCGGCCAGGCGAACCCGCTCAGGAGTTCCGTCCAAACCAGGAAGGGTGACGCGAAAAGTGTTGACGGCAGCGAAGTCCTCGAAATGGTTTTTCGTGCCGTTGCGCAGGTCGAGGAAGTCGACGTTGGAAAGCGGGAAGTCTTTGACATTCCGTTTCTGAAGATCGCTGCAGGCCAGGACCAGCCGGTCCGGATCCTTGTAAGGAAGTTTTCGTAGCAGCACGCCGTTGGTGACACTGAATATCGCAGTGCTCGCACCGATGGCGAGTGCGATTGTGACGACGACTGTGATGGTGAATATCGGACTCTTGCGCAGCGTGCGAAACGCGTAGAAGAAATCGCTTAACATGGTGGCAGTGTAAGCTCCGTTACAGATCTCAGCCAGGTGAAATTGTTAAGAACGCCTGCCGAGTATGTGATGTTTCACGATGCCAGGTTTCAAAATCACTCGACGTCGAAAAGAATCTGATTCACGGCACTCGCATTCGCATTACGATCCGTAACCGTGACTTTCAGAGTATACCGTCCCGGCGAGAGCGTCTTCAGTCCCACGTTCGCGCCATAAGGGATGCGGGCGAGATCGGAATTCGGCTCGACCACCACCGGCATCACCGGACTCGCAACGACTCGCTGGCCACCACGCAAAATCTCGATCTGCGCATCAAGCTTTGGTCCATTACCCGCGGTTGCGTTGTAAACGATCGTGAAGAAGCTCAGTTGCGACTCGCGCGCGAAGCGACGATCAACGCTGAACTGCACCTGCTCTCCGCCGCCTTTCGCGTCCTGAACGGAATTTGAGATATGTCCCGCCAGGAGCAAAGTGCTAAGCGTCAGCGTCTTCGAACTCAAATCGGGAATGTCGATCCACTGCGCCGCACTGCCAACGCTACCGCTCCTGTCGTCACGCGCAGCAACGCGTACTTGATAAAGACCGGGCTTCAGCGGAAGTTTGTGGCTATAGACAACGGAAGGATCTTTAGCGATCGCCGCAGCCGCCAGTGGATTTACATTGATGCGGGTCTTGAAGCTGCCCGCCTGTTTGCCCTGATCGTTGAGCACGACTCCCGCAAGATCGATTGCGGCGGGCTGTTTTCCGTCCGCGCCATAACCCAACGCATCCGTAGACATCTGCGTCGCAGCCGTCAGGACGGGACCTGAGCCAGGTACGTCGACAAAACTGACGAAGAGTTTGGTCTGAAGACCGGTACGCGAGGAAGGAGCGGCGAGCGCAGACATCAGCGCGTTTGTCACGTTCTTTGAACCGCCGGCAGTATCGACGGTGCCCGTCGTCGCATTGGTCGCGTCCGACGGCTTTTCTTCCGGCTTTGGTTCTGTGGTAAAGAAGCCTCGCGCGACGCGGACAGTCAAATCCGGTCGCCCGACAATGCTGACTTCCACGCGTTTGAAGTTCGGGGACTTCTGTGACTCAGTGCCTGGTCGCCACGCCAGCAGGTAATAGTTTGAAGTTTCCCTGAGGGCTTCATTAACTGCCGTTGTCAGCGTCGCATTAAAGAAAGCCTTACCGCCTGTATCAACCGCAAGGGCATTCAAACCGTCTTGCGACGCAGCCAGTTCACCGACGTTTGCTGAAGCGAGGCTGCCGTGTGGATCAGCACGGTTACTACTTGCGTCGGTCATACCGACGATACCGCGCGCATCGAGCGAGTAAACCACCATGCCCCCACGCACCGCGGCATCGGCAATGCGCGAAATTCTTTCGCCATAGCCGCTCGAACGATCGTTTATGAAGAAGCCATCTGAGATAAAGAAAACGACTTTGCGACCCGGCGACTGGCCCATCGAGCGCATCAAGTTCTCGAGTGTGGAAAGCGTGCCCCCCGTGACTGCTTCACTTTGCCGGACAAGAAGGTTGGCGCGGTCCTTAACGACACGACGCGCTGTTTCAGGCGTCATTCCCGTGGTTCGTCGCCGCTCCATGTTCGGACCGGTTGGCGGTGGACCAAGACCGCCTGGGACCCGGACGTTGGTCGTCTCGAGTAACTTATTCGCAAAGTAATCGAGCGCTGAACTGTCGCCCTGTTCGATGCGAATCGCCTGGAACTCCGTCATCGGAACCTGGTCAGTGTCGCGAACCAGATACGGCTTGTGATTGAGACGATTCACCGCGGCTCGCACCACCGGCTTCAGATCCGAGAAGCGTTGGAGATAGCCGATCTGTCCGCTCGGTGAAACCACGGCAACTTGATCTTCCAGCGTCATTTCCCGCTCGACAAAGTCCAGGATCCCTTTGCGTGTTCGCTGAAGACTGTCCGGACTGAGGTGGAGATCGTCGATGAAAAAGATAATCGAGCGGCCGCGGTAGGAGCGGTTACTGCCATCGGCAGCGTTGGCAGATGGGCCACTTTGTCCGCCTTTTTTCTCGAGCTGCTCCTCGCGTGCTGTTCCGGCTACGACGTGTTCGAAGAAAGTGGGAGTTACCGGTTGGCCGTCAACCTTGAGCACGAACTGCTCCGGCCGCAATCCGCTGACAAATTGTCCCTGCTTATCAACCACGACGACACCCGTCTGGACAAGTTCTGTCGTAATCCGTATCACGTCGTCGGCCGGTTGCTGTTGTTGCTGCTGTCCGAGGACGATCGGAATCGCAAGTGCTGGAATGATGACGGCGATCGAGATGATTTGACGCAAACTCATTACAAACTCCTGGGCTCGGAAGGATTACTCTTGAAACTTATATTACTTGATCACTTCGTCCGACACGGCAGGCTGCTAACAGCCCGTACGTCGCGGCCGTTGATGAGGTTCCCTTCGTAAACATTACCGCTCCCGCAAACCTCAACGAATCCGGCCTGCACATTTATAGTTAACCCCGGGCGGTCGCGATAGTTGTTGCGGCGGAAGATGGTGTTCACGGCGCCCTCGCTCGAGACGGTAGGGTTGCCGCCACCGCCGGTCGACTCAAAATCGTTGTCTTCAATCACGCAACCATTGATCCCGTACGCCTGAATCGCGTTTTGTCCCGTCCGGTAGACGTAGTTATTGCGAATCTGGCAGCCTTTGAGGCCGTTTAAAAAGAATCCATTACTCAAAAACCGGTGGATGCGATCTTCCCTGCCGCCGATCACGATGTTGTTCGCCGCTACCACCAGACCGTGATTGGCGCCCTTGTACGGATCCTGCAAACAGATCCCCGAACCGGCACTCGGAATCGAACCCTCAAAATCGTAAAGATTGTTGAAGACGAAGATGTTTTTTGAATGATCTGCTGCCGAGTTTGTTTCCAGGTCAAACCCACAAACGCCGCCGCCAAACCTCGGCTCGTGATGTCCGAGACGAAACGCGTAGTTCTCTAATATATATACGTTCTCAGAATTGACGGCGGCAATGTTGGCGGCTGCGACTCCGCTTGTGATGTTGTGATAGGCGAGGCAGTCGTTCGCAAAATAGTTCTTCTGCAGCGCCGAGCCCCCAAAGCTGATGCCGATCGATGCAGTATCTTCGAGGTAATTATTCTGCGCCGTGCAGCGCTCGCAGTTGCCGAAAAGAATCGTCGATCTAACACCGCCATCATAGACCCGCTGCCGCCCGCGGATGTGAAAACCAACGACCGCAATGTTCTTCGATCGTTCAGTGTGTGAGCAACACGCGTCGCCTTTCGCTTGAAAAACAGTCACGGCGGGCACTGTTCCCGCGGCAAATGAAGGCTCGAAGATCGTAGTTCCGGTTCCCGCCAACTGTTCCGCAGTCAGAGACTGGACCGCAATGAGAAACGGATCGCGATGATTGCTACCGTTGCCTTTGCGAAAATATTCGAGCAGCGCCTGGGGTGGCTTGTACGTTCCCTCGACAAGCACATTGTCACTGATCAAAAAACAGCCGTAGTCGGTGATGCCCGTAATGTCACAGGAGTAGGTCGAGCTATCAAACCTGGTGTGATGGTCCAACTGCACCTGCGTTTTGATCGATCCGCCGCCTTCGATCGAGATTGTCCCGCCGCCGAGAGCAGTCAATTCTTTGTTCGCCGCATTGATTAATTGACCGAGATCGGTTGCTGCCGAGGCAGCCTGGCGAGCGGCGCGCAGTCTTTGCAAAGCGTCCGGCGCCGTTCTTCCGGTTATGGAAACGTTTGCCAGCGAGACCCGGATCGTGGGACCGGGTTTACGTGGAGGCAGATACGCAGCCGGATTGATGCTGGGCACAGGAACCGGCGTTTGCGCGAACGCCGAGACCGAAAACGCAATGATGGCCGCTGATAACCACACCAGTCGCATAGACACAATTTACCAGATGTCATGCGGATGTGTGACACACGGCACGCGACACAAGCTCAAACGAGGAGTAGACTTGCCTCATACCGTTTAGAAGAGAGGACAAGGAAGATGCGGAAGCGCACACTCGGGACTAGTGATCTGGAAGTGTCGGCTCTTGGTCTTGGTTGCATGGGGCTGAGCTTTGGTTACGGTCCGCCGGCCGACAAGGATCACGCGATCTCAGTCATTCGGACGGCAGTCGAACGAGGCATCACATTTTTCGATACCGCCGAAGTCTACGGCCCGTTCACAAACGAACAAATTGTTGGCGAAGCTCTCGCGCCGCTGCGCGAGCAAGTGGTGATCGCGACTAAGTTCGGGTTCAAACCGTCTACAGCCGATGAAAGTCGCTGGAGTGATTTGGACAGCCGGCCGGAGCACATCAAAGAGGTCGCCGACGCCTCCCTCAAGCGGCTGAATGTCGAGGTGATCGATCTGCTGTATCAACATCGCGTCGACCCGCAGGTCCCGATCGAGGAGGTTGCGGGCGCGGTGAAAGAGCTGATCGACGCAGGGAAAGTGAAACACTTCGGTCTGTCGGAAGCAGGAGTGGAAACGATCCGGCGCGCGCATGCGGTGCAACCCGTCACGGCAGTCCAGAGCGAATACTCGCTGTGGTGGAGAAAGCCTGAAGAGGATGTGCTGCCGGTGTGCGAGGAACTCGGTATCGGGTTCGTTCCCTTCAGTCCGCTGGGCAGAGGTTTCCTGACGGGAAAGATCGACGAGAACACGACATTTGACAGTTCCGACTTTCGCAATATCGTTCCTCGTTTCACGCCCGAAGCTCGCAAAGCGAACCAGGTGGTCGTCGATCTGTTGCGAACGATCGCGGAACGTAAGAAAGCGACGCCGGCACAGATCGCGCTTGCATGGCTGCTCGCTCAAAAACCGTGGATCGTTCCGATCCCCGGAACTACAAAATTGCACCGGCTGGAAGAGAACATCGGAGCAGTTGAGGTCGAACTTTCGTCAGACGATCTACGTGACATCGACGAAGCAACTTCAAAGATCACTGTGCAGGGCGCCCGTTATCCGGCGGCGTTGGAACAAAAGACTGGCCGCTGAGACGCGACGACTGCAATCAACAAATTTTTCGTACAAGGGGTTAGTAGATATATGGACAACGCAAAAGCTTATTCGGCGGTCAGCAAGACCTCGCCGCTGGCTGCAACAACGATACGGCGACGCAATCTTACAGAACACGACGTAGAGATCGAGATTCTCTTCTGCGGCATTTGCCACTCCGATCTTCATGCCGTGCGTGATGAGTGGAACGAGTTCTCGCCAACCGTTTATCCGATCGTCCCCGGTCATGAAATGGTGGGGCGCGTCGCGAACGTTGGCGCCGCGGTGATGAGGTTCAAGGAGGGCGATCGCGTTGCTGTCGGTTGCATGGTAGATTCCGATCGCACCTGCATGCACTGCAAAGAAGGGCTCGAACAGTACTGCCCAAACGTCGTGCTCACTTACAACGCGCCGGACAAGCATCTTGGCGGCGTCACCTATGGTGGTTACTCGGAACGCATCGTCGTCGACGAAGATTTCGTTTTGCGTGTGCCGTCGAATCTCGATCCCGCAGGCGCAGCGCCGTTGCTGTGTGCGGGGATAACGACCTATTCGCCGTTGCGACACTGGAACGTTAGTGCGGGTAAGAAGGTGGGCGTCGTCGGACTGGGTGGATTGGGCCACATGGGCGTAAAGTTTGCTCGCGCATTTGGCGCGCATGTCGTAGTCTTCACCACGTCGCCTGACAAGAAGGAAGACGCCGTCCGCCTGGGAGCAGATGAGGTCGTGGTCTCTCGCAACAATAACGAGATGGAGAAGCACGCCGGAACGTTCGATTTCATTCTCGACACCGTTTCAGCCACTCACGATATCAACGCTTACCTGGCTCTACTCGCTCGGGACGGCAACCTTACACTCGTCGGGGCGCCGCCGAAGCCTCTCGGCGTGGCGGCCTTCGCACTAATCGGATTAAGGCGCAGTTTGTCGGGATCGACTATAGGCGGCATTCGTGAAACTCAGCAGATGCTCGAATTTTGCGGCGAGCACAACATCACCGCCGACGTCGAGGTTATTCCGATACAAAAGGTGAACGAAGCGTACGAAAGGTTAGTCAAGTCAGATGTGAAGTACCGGTTCTCGATTGACATGGCTTCATTACGCGACGAGTAGGCGCTGGAGGCGTCGCGGCCTTGCCTGAAAAGGCCGAAGTCGTGGTGAAAGGACGCGAAGCCCACAGCGCGTATCCGGCCTGTGCCACGGCTCTGCCGCCTGATGTGCGGCGAGGCTGTGCCTCGCCGGTGGCTAAAGTGAAATAGAATGGGCTTTGCCCCTCGTTCGGCCTTTGGCCCACAATTTAGGGGCAAGCCCGAACCGGCGGCGAAGCCGCATTACTTTTGTCAAACCACGGCGAGGCGGAGCCCCGCCGCACATCCGACGGCGAAGCCGTGTCAACGGACTTTCTGGGCAAAGCCAGGCGGCGACTCGTCGACTAGAACAACACAGATGGACTGGAGCAGAATATGACCTTGTTAGACCTTCTGATCTTGTTGCTGATCGCGGGAGTTTGTGGAGCGCTTGGGCAGGCAATCGCCGGTTTTTCACGCGGCGGCTGCCTGGTGTCGATCGCACTCGGTTTCGTCGGCGCCGTCATCGGCATGTGGTTAGCACGCGCGATGGGTCTGCCAGAGCTCTTTGCGATCCGCATCGGCACCACTAACTTCCCGATCGTGTGGTCGATCATCGGCTCCGCCCTGTTCGTAGCAATCATCGCACTGTTAACAAGACGTCGCTATTAGAGCTAGAATTACCGCACCACAACCAGATAACTTGCCCGGAAAGGACGTGCGAAATCGGACTTCCGCCAAGCACGATTCAGATCATGAAAGACAAACGATACCTCCCACTTTCAGTTATCGCGATCGCCGTGTTTGCCGTAACTGGAAGCTCGCTGTACGCACAGCAGAGCAAACCTAACTCCCAATCGATGACTGCCACTCGCACTAACGAGTGGCCGCAATTTCGTGGGCCGAACGGCACGGGTGTGGCTGAAGGCTCCACGCTGCCTGCCGAGTTTAGCCCAAAGAAAAATCTAGTTTGGAAAACAACAGTTCCGTTTGCGCGATCGTCTCCGGTCGTGACTGCCGATCGCATCTTTCTTACCGCGAGCGAAGGCGACAAACTGAGCACACTCGCTCTGGATCGGAAAACTGGAAAGCTCCTGTGGCGGCGCGACGTCGTACGCGCGCGCTACATGCCGATCTATAAGGCCAACGATGCAGCCTCGCCCAGTCCGGTTAGCGACGGCAAAAACGTTTACGCGTTTTTTGGGGAACTCGGGCTGATCTCCTATGGACCAGACGGTAAGGAGCGTTGGCGCGTGCCGCTGGGACCTTTCAACAGCTTCTACGGCATGGGCGGATCGCCTGTGCTCGCGGGCAACAAGCTCGTGATGGTCTGCGATCACCGAACCGATTCGTTCATCATTGCCGTCGATACGCGCGATGGAACAGTGCTGTGGAAGACGAAGCGTTCCAACTACGAAGCATATTCCACTCCCGCGATTTACACGCCGAGCAATGGACCGGCGCAAGTGATCGTCTCCGGTTCAAACTCCGTCGATGCATATTCGCTGGATAAAGGCGAGCGGCTATGGTGGGTCACGAAAGTCGGCGCCTATCCGAAGGGCGTTCCGGTGATCGGATCAGACATGGTCTACGTGATATCGGAAGGTGGCGAGCAGCCGTTTCTGCCGACTTTCGATGACACTCTCAAACAATACGACACGAACAAAGATGAAAAAATCAGCCGCGAGGAGATGAAGTCTCACGTTGAAGCATATGATCACTATGGCTGGTTAGACGAGAACAGCGATGGCCAGGTCACTCGGACCGAATACGACTTCGTTCGCAATTCAACTGTATCCGTACACGGATTGACCGCAGTTCGTTTGGCAGGTCAGGGCGACGTGACGGCATCGCATATTGCCTGGCGTGTTCAGAAGGGTTACCCAAGCATACCTGCGCCGTTGATCTATCGCGGCGTGATGTATCTGATGAAAGAAGGCGGAATTGTTTCCAGTGTCGATCCTGCGAGTGGACAGGTTCTAAAACAAGGTCGGACTCCTGACGCGCTCGAAGAGTACTATGCGTCTCCCGTCGCAGCAGACGGAAAGATCTTTGTCGTGAGTGCAAGCGGCAAAGTCACCGTGCTCAAAGCTGACGCGCAGTGGGAAATCCTGGCTACGAATGATCTTGGCGAAGAGGTCTGGGCCACACCCGCAATCGCCGGTAACAACCTCTACATTCGCACGCGAAGTGCGTTGTACTCATTCGCAAGCGCAAAGTAAATTCGAATCCGTGTTCCTCGTAAGGCCGCCCGCACAAGGCGTCTTCAGAGGAACACGGATTACCTTAACTTCAGTTGCTCCACACTCTCACCCAATCAACCTGCATCTGCTGTGGAAATACAGTGCTACCGTCGGGACTGCCGACAAAATTTCCGCCAACCGCTACGTTGAGGATGATAAAGAACGGCCCCTGAAATTCGGACGTGCTATTGATGCCGCCCGAAATGTTCGCCTCCGCATACTGGATACGATCGACGTACCACTTGATCGAAGTTGCGGTGCGCGACATCGCAAAGGTGTGGAATCCCGCCGTCAATGAAGTTGACGAATTGAAGATCCCTCCAAACGAGACGTGTTGTCCATTGGCGTTGGCCCAGTGAATTGTGCCGAAGTTTCTAAACGGGTTCTGCCCCTGAATCTCCATGATGTCGATCTCGCCGCACGAAGGCCATCCAACCGAAGTGATGCTGTTGCCAAGCATCCAAAACGCCGGCCAGATGCCCTGACCTTCGGGCGCGTTGATGCGTGCCTCGACCCAGGTGTTTATCCCGAACGATTGTTTCCCCTGTGTCTTGAGACGAGCAGAGGTAAACGCGTTGCCGCCGAAGTTCTCTCGACGCGTTTCTATCACCAGCATTCCATTCACGATGCGAGCGTTTTCCGGTCTGCTGGTGTAGTTCTGAAGTTCGTTGTTGCCCCAACCGCCGCCGCCGAGATCGAATCCCCAATTCGCAGAGCTGATTGAAGACCCGGTGAACTCATCGGCCCAAACCAGTCGCGAAAATCCGGGAGGCGCGCCTGCGGGAGGCTGTGCGCCAACTGCGCCCCACGTAAACTGCTCCCACGTATTCACGGCCGTTCGATCGCAAACCAGCGGCGCAAACGAACCGCGCGCGAGATCAGCCGAAACGAAGCGGTTCGTCGCTCTTCCTCGCAGACTGAAAGCGCCGCCTGCAAGATCGGTCCACGTAAACTGCTCCCACGTTCCTATGCTCGGACGATCGGCGACCAGCGGAGCATAAGTCGCCCGGGCCTGATCCGCCGAAACGAACAGCCCCGTGCCAACGGATCGAAAGGCGATGAAACCGCTGCCCGCGTCGATCACCTGAAACTGCTCCCACGCATCGACAGACGATCGATCCGCAACCAGCGGCGCCCACGTTCCGCGGTTCTGATCTGCCGATACAAAGAGACCGGTTGCAGAGGCGCGTATCCAGATCGTCTGGCCCACGGGCGCCGCCGCTTCAGCGTTAACGGTCGATAAGACGGTAGTCAGTAATAGAAACAAAATCTTCGCGGCACGCGATAAGAGACGGCTGCCGCTGTAGTTGGTTTTCGACATGAGTTTTCCCTCCTCTTTGGGTGCTACGCCCATCTTGAATGGCAACGTCGATGTAGTAGGGGATGCTGAGTTCAGGTGGACGTGCTGAGCGTCACGTGAGAGCCAACTTGGGAGGTCCTGAAACTGGTTGCGCATGATATCACCCGGCGCAACCGGAAAACACTCAATTGTACCGGCCCTTTCCTCTCCTTTTTCACGCGTTATGGATCGAGATTTTAGAAAGCAGGTTAACTGCGACTCACGTTATGCTCACAAAATCACCATCCTCGCTCAATTCATTAACCACCCCGTAAGGAGAAACTCATGCAATTCTTTACCGTCACCTCGAAGATGCGATCCCTGTTAACTCTTTTTGCTCTCGTCATCTTCTTCACACTTAATACTTCGTTCGTAAACGCCGAAACCATCGATCGCCCATTTGGAGATGTTCAGATCCTGGCGACAGTTCCCTTTCCACCGGGATTTCCTGAAGGAATAGCAGTCAACGGCGACAAGATTTATGTTGCCGGTCCAGCCAGCTTTGACACGGCGGGAACGCCCGCGTCGAAAGTCTTCGCTTACGACGCGAAAACGGGCGCGCTATTACAAACCTATGAGATCGAAGGCGAACTCACCCAGTTTCCGCATGCTAACTCGTGCATCGCGTTTGACGCCGAGGGCCGTCTCTATGTCGTAAACCTGCAATTGGGAATCGTGCGCATCGATCTGGGAAGCGGTGAGCAGGAGATCTATGCAGCGCCGTTGCCGGATTTGCTTCCGTGTTCGCAGACACAGTCAGGCCCGTGTTCGCCGACCGTGATCAACGCGCCGCCTTTGCCCAACGACATCGCGTTCGACGAAGCCGGAAATCTCTACATGACAGACTCGTTTCAAGCGACCATCTGGCGCATAGCTCCGGGTGGTGGTCAGCCTCAGATCTGGTTTCAGGACAGCCGTCTCGACACGCCGTTCGGTGCGAACGGTCTCCGGTTGAGTCCCGACAACACGAAGATCTATTTCGCGGTAACGGCGGAAGGCGTTGGTCCATTCGGTAACTTCCTGGGAGGAAAGATCTACACGCTGCCGCTGGTAAATTCACCGAGCGCCGGCGACTTGCAGACCTTTTTTCAGTACAACGGAGAGGCGCCTGACGGAATCGCTTTTGGTAAGTCAGGTAAACTCTACGTCGCCTTGGCTGCGCCGTTTAATTCGGGCATTTCGATTCTTGCACCAGATGCGACTGAAGCAGCGCGTCTGACCAACCCGGCCGGCAGTCCGATCTTCCCGTACGATTCGCCGGCGAATATCGCGTTCTCTAAACAAGGCTCAATAGTGGTCACGAATCACGCTTTTGCGACGATGATTCCCGCGAACTTCACCGTGCTGGACGTTTTCGTCGACGACAAGGAAGCACCATTGGTACGGCCAAGCGTTCCGTAATTGGTCTAACTGCGCACCTTTTTGTTTCTTAATCCGTGTTCCCTTTTGCGGTCGAAAGCGGCGCTTAACGGGGACACGGATCTTCTTATTCAGGTTCTGCCTGAGAAGCCAAAAGAAACCTGACCGCGTCTCACGACGCCTTGTTGAACGACTTAAGGCTGCCGTCCTGGAGGAACAGGCGATCGAAAATGTGTAGGTGAATCAACGAGACGAGTGCACCAAGCGGGCCAATGAGCAGGAATATTGCCGAGCGCAGCAACGTTTCGGTGAGCCGCACAATGCCCAGCTTCTTGAGTACAAAAACGGTAAGCAGCACCGCGCCGATAACAGCGGCGACGAATATTCCAACGTTCCAGACGCTGATCGGCGGAATCACGATGGTCTTCGTACCCCAGTTCCACCACGCCCACACGGCCAGCACGAGCGCCACGATCCCCAGGACCATCGCAGCCAGTTTGAGCACCGGCGAAAGCTTCCAGATTCTGAGCGCGCGCGCATTACTAGCCTGCAAACGCTTCTTTAAGAACTCGTACTTCGCGCCGCTGCCCTTCAACCCCTCTTCGACCGCGAGGAAATCCCACTTATGTTGTTCCGCCGGCTCGGGAAAACCTTCGACGCATTTCGAAAACTTAAACTCATGCTCCGTCATGCGATAACCACTCGTCATCAAAGCAAAAGCTTCCACGTCCGAGAACGAATCGAGATCGGTGCGAACACCTGCCAACAACTCCTGTAAATCCTTCGCGATGCCGTAGCGGGTCAGCGGTCCGCGTCGAAACGCCGGACGCGAATCGTCGGAAGCATCGAATGGATCGAGACAGCCAATCCAATCGATCGGATCGACGTCGAGATCGTCTTTCAAATGCACAAACATGAGCCCGCGCAACAATGACGCTCGCTTGCGCGCGCTGAGTTCGTGATACTGCGCCTCACGAACACGCGCCTGTAGAATCGAGTTCGATCGCAGCGGCACACCCAGCAGACCGATGCTCGGATCCTTTTGCGACTCCATCTGCCCGCTGCCGTCACTCACCAGGACCACGTTGCAGTCCTGCTCGATCAAACTCGCAACGCCCTGGTTGTCGCAAACACCGCCGTCCACCAAACGCACCACCCGTTCCGGATACAACTCGTCCAACGGCAACGGCTCGAACAGTCCCGGCACACAAGCGGATGCGGCGACTGCGTGCCCGAGTCGAACTTGCCGGTGCGCCTTCGGAGTGTCCTGCCCTTCGTAGTAAAGACGGCGAAAACGATCGTTGCCGTCGATCTCATCGTCGATATTCGCGGGTGGTTCACCCATCCACGATGCAGTGAACTGCCAATTGTGTCCGGTGTTGAGAGCAGTGGTGTTGAGGATCAGGTTGGGGACTTTAGCCTGCCGCCGCCAGTTGTCTGTTCTGAAGTTGAAGTTATCGTCAGGCTTGCCGTCTTTATCCACCGGGCAAACATATAGACCATTGAGCCAGCGCGGTTGGTCTCCGCCGCCGTCCGGCACTTTTGAGAAGATTTGGTCTTCGTAAAGTTCTCCCGCACGCATCGTTCGTGAGTACTTCGACCGCGCGAGCATCTTGAAAGTCTTGATCGGATTGAGACCGACGCGCGTGCGGATGTTCTGCTGGACGCCGGCAAGAAAGTCTCTTCTGATGCGCTCCACAATCTCGATGTAATCTTCTTTTCGGATCTCGCTGTCGGGTTTCGACTGGAGCAGGCGGCGCACTTCCAGATAGTAGTGCGCACCGATGATCGCGCCGCCCGAGACGCACGACAACACTTCCACACGCCGCAGAACGTCGAGCTCCGCAAGACGCGCGAGCACTCCGATGTGAAACAACGACGCACGAAAGCCGCCACCCGAAAGTCCGAGTCCGATCTTGCCTTCGTACGCGCTCTGTACCTCCGAATCGTCGAAAAATTGTTTCAAAGCCTCCAACGCTTTCTTAGTCTCGGCTTCGTTAGCTTCCTTCGTCTCGAGGCCCGGTATGCGAGCGAGTGCGGCTAATTGGCGCGCAGTGGTCTCCCGCTCCCACGGTGCAATGGAAACACTTCGTTGCTTCGCGTCATCTTCTCCGCGGCGCAGCCAGAGGATCGTGTTGGCGTAGTCGCGTAAGCCGAAGTGCGCTTCCGCAACGGTGCTGTAAAACCACCACTTGCCCTGAAGCCAATCGGTGTCGTCGCGATCGACGAGAGGCGCGACCTGTTCGATGATTTGCTTCCGAATCTCAGTAGCTTTCTTCCGCCGTTGACGCGCCTGTTCCGGCGGCATGCTGGCCTTTTTCGCTTCTTCCTCTTCCTGCTGCGCGAGGAGGTCTGCAACGAAGGCGGCGTTTATGCCGGTGTAACCCTGATCGTTCGCCGGGCCTTGTTCATAACCGCGGAGGTAGTAATTGAGCGAGCGCTCGAGTTGTTGTTTTTGGTTCCCGACTTCCCATTTGCGCTTATAGATCGCGCCGATAAGACCGAGCGTCTCCTGGTTGGTTGTCTTGTCGGGGTTGTCGCCGGATTGCCGGAGAATCTCCAGCGCTTGATCGAGACGCGCCTCTGCTTGCAGATCGGGATCTTTGTAAGTGCAGAGTGCGGACTGCTGAAAGATCCGGATTCGCAGTTCCGGATCCTCGACGAGATTCGGATCAAGTCGTGCTCGCGCGAGCACACGCCGCGCGAGACCAAATTGCTTCTCAGCTTTCAGTTGTTGGGCGAGAGCCAGTAGATCACGCGGGTGACGATTCTGCCCGCGCAGCGCAACGCGCGCATCTTGAACCGTGGGGGTTTCTGTTTTCGGCATCGGATTGTGGCAAATATCAGCGAGGTGATTCGATCAGATTGCAGGCAATATAGGGCAATTGCGTCTGGAGTCAAGAAAAATCATTTGCGATGACTACCTATTCCTGATCTCAAAACCGAACAAAACTGTGGCCCTTTCGGGCATGCTTTTGCGCGTTATGCATGGGAACACGTATTCAACGGATGTAAATGCAAAATAGCGCACACCTCGCGTCATCAATTTGTTGGAAGTGCGTCAGTGTTTGTGTTATAAACCCTGCCCCCGACGGACACTTCCCCCTACTCGATCTCAATTAAAGGAGTTAACCCTCAATGCTAAGAAAGTTTTCTGCCTCTCTTTTCGCACTGTGTCTGGTTTTTGTTGCAACCCCCTTCACCACCTCGGCGCAAATCGCCACCGGCAAATACAATTTCATTCTCGACGATGAGTTGATGAAGTATCTCGAGTTCGACGTCAAGGGAGGCGAACGAGGTGCTGCCACCGGTTACATGGTCTTCACGGACGCGGCTAAGATAGTGGTCCAGGACCCGGACGGCAATGGCGAGCCGTCAAGAGATGAGCCTGTCGAATTCTTCATGAAAGCCGAATTCGACGCGATGACCGTCGAAAAAAATAGAGCTTTGATCAGCGGAGTTGTGCGCGACTCAAGTCATCGCAGCTACATCGGTAAATGGGTGCAGTTGGTGATCGAAGACAATGACGGTGTCGAAGTAGCCGATAAATTCGTGTGGTCGTTCTGCGAGCCTGAGCCGGGCGGCTGGATCCCGTCGGACGCTGAACTCAAGGACGACCAGGGAGCGTTCTTGAGCTGGTGGGCTACCGACGCCGAGCGAAGAGATGACGTGGGAATACCTTCACCGAGCCTGATCCCCGGCAGTCTGAAAGCCTGTAAAGCGCAGTCACTTCAGAGTTACGAATTTGCCAATATCCTGAAAGGCGATGGTGCGATTTCGATCCGGCAGTAAACAGGCTAATAGTCACTCTTAAGCCGGCGGAGGTGATCAAGGTCTCTCAATGATGACTTCGATCACCTCCGATTTACCTACCGCTCCATCTTCGTCCGTGGCCACAGCGTGAAGTTTGTATTTCCCGGGCGATGGGCGCCAAACACAATTGAATTCGTGCCAGGGTCGAGCGGCTTCATCAGTTGTACATAGAAGGACCCCGTCAACAAAAATCTGCGTCTTAACGATCGTCGCCTCGCTGAAAGTGTCTTCGTGGGCGGCCCCCGCGTGAAGCTTCACTTCATTGTTTACTTTCAGCGGCTTGCCGGGTTCGAATTCGCGTAAATATTCCCCGTCATGCCAATACATCTTCGTCTCTGGAACTGACGCAATCGTGAATTCCATCGGTTCGGAACGCGACTCGACGCCGTTATCATCGATCGCAATCGCCTGTAAACGGCATTTGCGCACGCATGATTTCAGCTTCACGACGTAATTGTCATTTCCAATCGCCGTCGCATCGGAATTCCAGATGTCCAGGGAAACTTTCTTGAGAGATGAGGAAGGACTGACCGCATGGATCGTAACCGTAACATCACCATCGGCACGATTCAGAATGGTCCCCGCTTTCGGACTTGTTATTTCAACTTTGGTTGGACCATTGATGAAAAACTCCGGCGCATGTTCGGATGCAACTCGTCCGAGGTTGTCAGTGGCAACGATCGTCACCCAACGTCTGCCGAAACCTGCGTCTTTATAGATCAGTTCGTACTCTCCATCGGATCGCAACGCCGGTTCACCGAGCGGTGTTCCGTTGTGCTTGTCAAACAGCTCCACTTTCTTAATAAAGCCGTCGGGGTCCGTCGCTTTGAAACGAATCGGCACGGCCGCAGCGGGACCCTGGAAGAGTTGAAAGAGCACCGGACTCAAGATTTCGATAACCGGTCCGCGATTTTGATCGCGAAACACCTCGGTTGGAAGATCCAACTGGTTGTTCTCATACGAAGGATCCAGTTCCGACGAGCCGACGGTGATCACTTTGATTCCCGATGTGTTTTCCGGTTCCGGAGGATCGTTCGGACGTTGCCGGCTCCATTCGCAGCGCTCAATTATTTTGATATCGATACTGCGATCCTTTTCCAAACTCGGAAACTTGCAGTAGACGTTTTGGCCCAACATGTTGCACTTGCCCTGGCTCGCCTTGACGGACACAAACGAAAAAGTCGGGTTTGAATGCAAAGCGATGCCGGTCGCGGTGTCAGGTCCTCTATTTGTTACCTTCAGTTCGTACGTAACCAGCCGGCCTTCGGTCACTTGCGGAGTTGCGGTTCCGGTGAGTTGCAGATCGGCGGTTAGTTTTGCCCGCGCCTTCGCCGGATCCCTCAAAGCGACAACGAACGCCAGCGGAGCGTGATCGGTCCAGGCGTGTAATGTTAGTGACTTGAAGTCGCGCTGGCGGTCCTTTATCGCCGCTTCCGACAACAATGGCTGCGATGGGTTTAGCGTCTGGTCGAGCGTTGCGTCAATCCATTTTGGAACTTCCGGATCGGCGTAGTCGAACTCCGCATAAAGTATGCGCAACTGAGCGAAAATCTCTTTAGTACGGGCTGAAGGCAGGTGGAACGTGATATCACTCGGCCCGGTGACCACCGTGTCAGTTTCGACGGCAAATAGCAGGTCATTAAATAGTGTGTAGCCGAAGGGAAGCTCGATCTTAAACTTAACCTCCGCCGGCTTCAGACGGCGAACGCGAGTGGTCCCTCGCTCGTAGATCTCGTCAGTTTTATAGGAGGTGATCCCATCGTCGGTAGCGCTCAGGTTCGGCTTTCCGCCGTTCATTGTCAGCAGGTCGGTCCGCGGAGGAGAGCCTTGTTCCTGAGCGAAAGAAATAGCGGCGCTCAAAAGGACCAGGACGAGGAAGAGTCGGGCAGACATCGCAGCTGCATTCTCGCACGAAT
>CBFGMX010000085.1:0-21831 GCA_965649955.1 uncultured bacterium | reverse complement strand
GCTGAAATATATCAAGGGTGTTTTCGTTTCGCGTCACAACCTACAACATTCATAAGTGCCAGGGGCTCGACCGCCGGGTGCGGCCCAAGCGGATCGCCGAGGTCCTGAAGCAGATCGACGCCGACATCGTTGCGCTTCAGGAAGTGGCCGGCATGGATGAAGCCGCGCGCGAGCACAACCACGTGCACGCCATTGCCGAGGAACTTGGTTACGATTTTCGTATCGGTGAGAACCGAAGATTACGAGGCGGGGCTTACGGAAATGCGGTCCTTAGCAGGTTGCCGATCCTTTCCGATCGCAACCACGATCTAACGTGCCGGCGTTACGAACCGCGCGGGTGTTTGGAAGTCACGATCAAACCCGATCATTCGGAGATCGGCCTTCAACTCTTCAACGTCCATCTCGGCACGGGCTTCTTCGAACGTCGCTACCAGGCGCATCGTCTATTTGAAGTGATCGGCGGCAACTCGAGTTCGGCTCCGCGCGTCGTGCTCGGCGACTTCAATGAATGGACCAGGGGAGTCACTACCAAGCTATTCAGCTACCACCTGAACAGCGCCGAGCCTGAACAACGAGTGGGCCGAGCGCGCACTTATCCCGGCGTGTTTCCGATACTGCACCTCGATCACATCTACTACAACTCGTTATTGAAACTGGAGAGCATCGCTGTGCATCGCAGCCGGCTCGCACTCGCCGCGTCAGACCATCTGCCGATCGTTGCTGAATTTACGCTGGACCGGTAAGCGCTTCTCGCTCTCGCACCACTTCAACAGAACAATGAGCGCGTGACGCAATTGCCGCGGAAACACTTCCCAAGACGAGTCGCTCGAGTCGAGAACTGAACCCTGTTGCGCCGGTAAAGATGCAGTCGGCGCCGAATTCTTCCGCATGTTGCACGATCACGCGCTTCGGATCGCCGGTCTCCACCACTGAAGATACGGTTATGCTCTCGTCCTTAAGCCCGTCCCGAAGTTCCTTTGCGGCTTCGAAGGCCATTCGTTCCGACTGCGTTCGTTCTTCGACCCTGACTTCCTCGACAAAGTCGCGAACCGGTGGAATGAGAAGCCAGATAGGGCTGCCCTTCAGCGCATCGTCGGCGACGACGACGCGAAGCTCGGTGCCTGCGGTCCAGTTTCGTTTTGCCGCAGCTCTCACCGCCGCTTGCGATCCCGGCGAACCGTCAACTGCGATCACGATTCGCTCGCCTGACGCGCCAGTGCCTTTGCCGCGCCGCCCGACATGCACCGACGTCGACGCTTCCGTGAGTATTTTCTGAGACACACTGCCAAGCACAAACCTGCTAAGCACGGTATGACCGTGCGTTCCTACGACGATCAGATCCGCTTGCCACTCTTGCGCTCGGTTCAGCAGTTCAAACGCGGGAGAACCGTTTTGTGCTTCGGACGTAACGCGCCATTGCGGGAAACTCTCCTGCACGCGTTTAGCTCCCCGCTCCGCCGATTCGCGTGCCTCGTTCATGACAGTCTCCGCGTGCTCGCGTGCTTCTTTCAAACCAGGTGGCGCATGTGTGGGAAAGGCGTCCTCGTCGTTCGTCGCGGGCGGCAGCCACACTTCGCCGACCGACATCACGAGTGCTTCGACTCCGTCGCGTGGCAATCCCGCGCGCCGCAACTCCTCGATAGCCGTATCGGCGGGTTCCGAGCCGTCGTAAGAAATAAAAATCTTCATGGTTGCTTCACCCTTTCTTTTCTGACGGGCGCGGCAACCGAGGGGTCCGGTCGTGTATCGGTTGAAGCTGTTTCATGGTCCAAAGCTGTTTGTCGATGTCCCTCGCTCCACAATTTATAACCTCTGTAAATCAGTGCCAGGGAGGTCCAGCCCAGGAGAAACACCAGCGGATACGCAAGCCCGCGCGGAAAGAACCACCCGATTACGGCCAGAGATAATAACAGCAGTCCGACCAGGACCATCAGCCGGCCCTCGACGGGTTCGAGCACACGGCGATTTGTAAAGGCGGCGCCGACAGCGTTACTGATGCGAATCGCGCCGGCGGCAGCGCGTCCACCGGCTCCGCCGCCGCTGGTCATCGCCGGTTGGGCTTTGGGCGCTGATTTTGGCGCTCGCACTTTTCTCCGCGCGTCCAAAACGATCTCGGTTGAGTTTTCCAGATCGCGAAGATAGGTTTCCTCCATCTGCTTCGCGAACGCCACGTCTTCCACGACGACGTCGAGTTCCAGGTTGCCGTACCAGCTCGCCAGATTGAGATTTGTCGAACCGACGCGCGCCCACGTGCCGTCGGCAACTGCCGTCTTCGCGTGAAGCATCGTTCCGTTCCATTCAAAGATGCGCACTCCGGAATCGAGTAACGGACGATAACCGGCTCGCGATAGCGGTTTCACGATGGGAATGTCGGAGGCACTGGGTACGAGCAGACGGACGTCGACGCCGTCTTTCGCAGCCGCTCGTAATGCCTGGACGTAAAGCGTCGTCCCGGCGTAGTACGCATCAGTCAACCAGAGGCGTTGTCGCGCGAGCGTGGCGACGAGCTGGTCCACCCGGAGCATGACCGCACTGGCCGGTTCACTCGGCACGACGCGCAGTGTGACTCCACCTTTTTCCGCTCGGGCGTCGAACCTGGCGATTTCGTCAGGCGGAAGCCGATCGCCTGTGACGTCCCAAACACGCGCGAAGGCCTGTTCGATGTTTGCCACTGATGGTCCACGCACTTCAATGCCGGTGTCGCGCCATGGTCCAATGTTCTTTTCCGGCACGCCGACCCATGCGCGGCCCACGCACAAGCCGGTAACGTAACCAATCTCCCCATCGACCGTGATCGTCTTGCGATGATCGCGACTCAGCCAACCAAACGGCGAATCCAATCTCGGCGCGTTGTAGCAGCGCACCTCGACGCCGCCCTCACGAAGGTAGTTCCAGAACGAGCTCGAAGTTTTACCCAATCCGCCAAGCCAGTCGTACAGGATGCGTACGCATACGCCTTCGCGGGCCTTAGCGATTAATGCATCGGCGAACGTCCAGCCAACGTCGTCTTCGTGAATGATGTAACTTTCGAAATGAATGTAGCGCTGGGCTCCGGCGATGGCGTCGAGCCAGGCCGGGTAGTTCTCTTTGGCGTCGATTAGCAGACGGATACTGTTTCCGCCGATTAATGGCGCACCTGCCGCGCGGGAGAACGCCTGGTCGGCGAGGTGACGCATCGACTGGAATGCACTTGTCTCACGTTCGTAACGGTTTGCCGCTAAGCTCATCTGGTTTTCGTAGTTTGCAGAACCTCTGACTAAGATACAAGCAACTTCTGTACGCCGCGTTACGAATCGATGTTGCCGCCTTGGCGGCGAAAGGTGAGCTGGCCGGTTTGTGTTCGCAAACGAGTAACCGACAGCGCCTGGGCGCTGAAAACGCGGGCGTAGAACATCACTAAAACGCGGATTTGGCTGAGATTCAGTTAAAGCGGGTGTTTCGGAACTCCGGATCGCGTTTGGCGTTATTATTGTCGGCGCAAGTGTGATGAACGCGGAGTCTTCGAACACATCCAGCCGCGACAGCCTGCGGCGCCGTCACTGGCTGGCCTGGATCGCGTTGTGCGTCGCGCTCGCCATCCACGTTGCCGATGAAGCCCTGACCGACTTTCTGGCCTTGTACAACCCATCCGTACTCGCCATTCGCGCCAGAAATCCATGGTTACCGCTGCCAGTCTTTACTTTTGAAACCTGGTTGGCGTGGCTAATCTTTGCGGTTGTGGCCCTGGTTGCCGCATCATACTTCGTTTGGCGGGGGCGTTGGGCCATGCGGCCTATTTCCCACGTATTCGCGGGTTTCATGTTGCTCAACGGCCTGCTTCACATTGCCGGATCGATCTACCTCGGAAGATTCATGCCGGGTGTGTACTCGTCGCCTCTATTGATCTTTGCCTCAATTCTTTTGATAGACCGCACACGGGCGTATAGTCGCTCACGGGAACCATCGGTCGCGTTTCGACTCTAATTCCCTAAAACGGACATGGAGGTTCAATGATTCGCTCCCACAGACTCTCATTCACACTGATCCTCGGCATTATCCTCTTCTCAGCATTTCCAAATTACACGCGTGCTCAGGAAATCACTCCTCCGACCAAAGAAGAGATCACGGCCCTGCGTGGAAAGGCGATTGAGCTGCTCGAGTCCATAGCCGGACAGCTCAACACCCTTCAATCGGTCGAAAACCGCGCCCGCATGGGCTCAAATATCATGGGGTCCCTTTGGGACCACGACGAAACACGCGCTCGCGAGTTGTTGCGACTGGTCCAGGCGGACCTCAACACAGAGTTGCAAAAAGGCGAGCGCCGGCATCCGAACGACACAACGTTCAATGTGTTTCTCAGGCTCCGACAAGACACAGTCGAAAGAATTGCGAAGCACGATGCCGAGGCAGCGCTGGCGTTTCTGAAGGCGACGGAACCTGTTTTTGCAGGCAACCCGCCGTACGATTTCGCCGATAACGAACAGAGGCTCGAACTGCGGTTGGCGACCCAGGTCGCCTCGAATAACCCGGACGTCGCCCTCAAACTCGCTCGGCAGGCACTCGATCGGGGTCTTTCACACGACGTGTTGCGTTTGCTGGCGCGACTCAATCGCAAGCACAAACAACAGGCCCAGGTCCTCTACAAAGAGATTATCGAAAGAGTTCGCGACATCGATTTCAACAACGACTGGAACTCCAGGTATTTTGCACAAAACATTATCCAGTCGTTCCTGCCCCCCGATGTTGATGAAATGAATTACAGAGAACTGGTTGGTGTCTTTGTCACGAAAGCACTGGAAAACGGCTGCGCGAACAAAGATTTGGAAGAGGATTGGAAGGCAGGAGTCTGCGTTTGGATCGCTACGATCGTTGGCCTTGCAGAAAAGTACGATCCGCGAATTGCCAGGTTTAAGCATTGGAACTCAGCGCCCGCGCGCGCCGAAGGGCAGGAACTGCAACACTACGGTGTCCTCTATGATTTTGAAGGGATGGTGGAGGACGGCACGCTGGACGAACTCGAAAACTTAACCACAACAAATCCCGACATTCGAAGGTCCATTTACACGCGGGCGATTTACCGGGCCGTCTCAACCGGCAACGTCGAGCAGGCACAAAAGATGATTGACCGTTTCATTACGGAGCCTCAACTTCGACAGGAGCTTACTGCGCGGGTCGAAGGCGCCAAAAGGAGACTCACGTTCAACGCCGACAAGCTGAGAGACATACAGAAGAAGCTTGAAGAGATTCCGGAGGCTCAGGGGCGAGCGCATTTTTTGTTGGGCGAGGCCCATCAATTTGCCGGCAGCGATCGGAAAGCCACGTCGAAGCTGCTCGATCAGGCAAGTGAATTGATCGAAACGTTGAAACCCGGAGCGGAGCAAACTCAATCGCGGATCGCTCTGGCGATGCTTTATTGCGCCGTGAAAAACGACCGCGGGTTTGCCATCATGGAATCGATCGTGCCGAAACTGAATGAACTCGTCGACATTGCAATAAGGTTGGACGGGTACGACACTAACTATCTGCGGGACGGCGAGTGGAACATGTCTGGTGACGGCACCATTGGCGCACTCCTAACGGGTCTGTCGCATCGAGCGGGATATTTTGCGTGGAGCGATTTTGATCGGGCGGTGACGTTAGCTTCGCGATTCGAGCGCCCGGAAATACGCATGATGGCCCATTTGAAACTGGCGCAGTCGATCTTGGAAGGACCGTCGCTTCGGCCGTGATGTTATTCCAAATCACATCAAGGCGGATCTTTTTATCTCAGGCAACGCTGGTTCTCTGTCTGTTGAGTGGTCCAGCCTTAACTGTCACGCAGGCGAAAGATCAGTGGCAACGTGTCTACACCGGTGACGATTCGATAATCGAGCTCAATACCTCCAGCTTGCGATTCGAACCCGGCAATGTCCTGCGAGCGGAGTTTCGGACGGTCCTTTCCAGCGTCGAGAGCATCGGCGGCGATCGAGCACTGAAATACAAGACCCGTCTGGAGAAGATCGACTTCCGACTCACCGATCGTCGTTACCGGTTCTTTGAGATCAGCTTGCTGGATGCGAGTGGCAAAGTTATTCAAACGAACACCGGCACCGGCGCTGAAGACTGGAGACCTTTCAAGCCCGGCGGCATCACCGAACGACTCTTCAACGCGGCGTGTGTGTTATCGCCGCTCGGTGCGTGGAAAGTGACTGCTTATAGATTTGCGGAGGTCGATTCAAAGGAAGTTGAACCCACTCCCGAGCTCGACAAGCTGATTGGAACCGCCGTGCATCTTCATGTCGATCGTGCGGAGGTGGGCAGTCGCGTTTGCAGGTCCCCGTCGTTTCACGATAAAGGCACTTTGGCGGAAGAGTTGTTACGACAACTGCGAATCGATCCGAAAGCAATCGCGATTAAAGCTGACGCAGATACGAGAGTGATTGAGGTGAAATGTGAAGGAAGCGGATGGCAGCCACCTCAGAGCCTGCTCATCAAGGAGAACAACAAGGAAGAAGTGTTGATGCTGTGGGAGGGTGTGTTCCTGGTGCTGAAAAGAACGTCGGTAAGCGGGCTGCACGCGCCAGCCGGAATAGGCCTTCCCACGCTGAAACGCCGGCCCTGACCTAAATCACGTTCGCAGCCTGCCAGCACGAGTCGCAGAGAGTTTTGCATCAATGGACCACAACCCGCCGCCGACAATCAGAAGAAAGATCGAACCCAGCAGCATCGCGAAGTCCGTACGCGCCTCATGAAACATTCCCCAAAACCCGTAGTACGGAAGAGTGCGCAAACTGAACCCCCAAAACCCGTGACCTAAAAGGATCGGGATCTTTGTCGAAAGAATCGCGACCAGCATATCGATGATTAGTGGAATCGCGGCGAACCGCGTCAGCAGGCCAACCAGGATCAACGCGCCGCACACTATCTCGACACCGCCGACAAACGGCCCCATCACGTCGGGTGACGGAATTCCGATTCGTGCGAACCTTCCGGCGCCGTTTTCCGCCGGATACAGGAACTTCTGAATACCTTCCGACAGAAAAACCCATCCGACGATCAGTCGAATCAGAATTACGGAGCGCTGTGCGTTAGTCTCGAGTAGCCGTTTAAGGTTCACAAAACCTCCTTGAACTTGTTGGTTTCGTACATTCTATCCGACGGACCAACATAACCTAGTTCGAGCGGCGTAGGAACACCCCGGTTTTTCCCCGCGCACATTCCGCGAAACGCATGATCTTGAAACAACAACGACCGCCACGTGGCCGCAATAAGCGCACCCGCTCAATCATCCACGCGCAAAAGCGATGGCATGCAGCATGCAACCGATTCTGGGTTCCCCTCACGGTGGTGCCGAAGAACCGCCCGCTCCAAGGACTGTTGACACGGTGGTGTGCTAGATCTTACGCGCGCGACATCGGGACGATGACATTAAAAGGTCGAATGAGACAAACATGAGAAAAGAGATGACAAAACAGCGGCGATTCGGTATGCGTGCCGGTGTTGTGGCCGGTCTGGCGATAGTGGTCGCGTTTTTCGGCGCGTGCAATCGCCTGCAACAGCGCCAGAACAGTAGCGACTATCGATTGGCCTCCGGTTCCGATCCAAACGCCGGGAATGCGAGCGCTGCGAATCCGGTTGTCATGCCGGTCGCGTCGTATGCGGACGTGGTAACCAAAACGGCGCCGGCGGTGGTGACGATTCATTCGTCGAGGCGAGCGCGGCAGCCGCAGCAGTTTCCGTTCATGGACGATCCGTTTTTCCGGCAGTTCTTCGGCGAGCGCGGATCGTCGCAACCACCGGTTGAACGACAGCGCCGTGGTCTGGGATCGGGAGTGATCATCGACTCGAATGGTTACGTGCTGACGAACCATCACGTGATCGACGGCGCCGAACAGATCAGCGTCGACCTGAGCGACGGCCGTTCGCTGGATGCGAAAGTTGTTGGCTCAGATCCGCCGAGCGATCTGGCAGTGTTGAAGATCGACGCAAGCAACTTACCGATACTCGTGTTGGGCGACTCAGACAAGACACGAGTCGGCGACGTGGTGCTGGCGCTGGGAAATCCTTTGGGCGTCGGACAGACCGTGACGATGGGGATCATCAGCGCGAAGGGCCGCCAGACGGGATTGAGCAATGGTGCGTTCGAAGATTTTCTACAGACTGACGCGCCGATCAATCAGGGCAATTCCGGTGGAGCGCTTGTTAGTACGAACACCGAGCTGATCGGCATTAACTCGCAAATACTCTCGCCGTCGGGTGGCAGTATCGGCTTGGGTTTTGCGATTCCGTCAAACATGGCGCGCACGGTGGCGGAACAGTTGATCAAGTCGGGGCGCGTGAGACGCGGGCAGCTTGGCGTCGTCGTGCTCAAGATACCGTCTGAGCCAGCCGCCGAGTTGGGCGTTACTCAGGGTCCGGGAGTGGTGGTGTATCAGGTCCAATCGGGGAGTGCTGCGGAACGAGCCGGGCTTCGTCGGGGTGACGTCATCACGGCGTTGAACGGTGAAGGTATTACCGAGTCGAACACGTTTCGCAACAAGATCGCCAGCACGCCTCCGGGAAGTGAAGTGACGCTGACAGTCCGGCGCGACGGTAGAGACCAACAGGTTCGTGCCACGCTCGACGAGTTCACGCCGCAGGCCGCGCGCCCGCGTTAATGAAAGAGCCCCTGACTCTGTGACATTCGCTAAATCTGTGTTTCCGTACATGGATCAGGCAACCGAGCGTCGGACTAGCAGCGAAACGAAAACAGATCGAGCGTTCCGTTCAGACGAAGTTTGATGTCGGAGAGTTTATGCTGATCGTCCTGCTCGAGGGCCGACGCGATAACCCCCTGGTAGTTCAGAATGTTGAAAGCCTTGATCAACGGCGCCATTCGCTCCAACTGCTCGGGAGCGAGACCGTAACCGTCGAGGAACGCGTGCTTCTCATCGATCGACAAATCGTGCAGCGCAGTCGAGAATTCCCACTGAGGCGCTACCGCCGATAAAGACTCCTCCCAATCGATGATCGCCGTTATCTCGCCATCGTCATCCACAATCACATTTTTCAGACGCAAGTCGCTGTGGTTGAGCGCTGGCCTGATGTCAGCGGTTCTCGTTTCGTCGATTATCGTCGAAAGGCGCGTCAATTCTGTTTCGGGAAGAATTTTATGCGTGGCGAAAAACTCCAACCGGTTCTGTACCTGATACTCCTGATCGAGATATTCGCTCCACGTCTGAATTTTTGGTCCTTCAGGGTTCCAATCGAAGTTGGATCCAAAGCCGTGTGTCTGGATTGAGTTGATGATTGCGGCATACCGGCCCATCTCATGAATGATGTGCGCCCGTTTTGAGTGGTACGTGGCCTCTACACCGGTGACGCGCCGTGTGATCATGTAAGGCTCAGGACCGAGGTCCGTCCCGACAGTAATGATCTCCGGACTAGGCACACCAACCTTTCGCGCCTGTTGTCCCGCCCACCACTCTTTTTTAAATGCGCCAATCCGTTCCGGATCGGGACTGATGCGAATAACAAATTGCCCGTCGAGATGATTGATAGAAAAAACGTAGTTGGTGAGCCCTGAAGTGCGGTAGACGATCCTTCTCGCCGGCGTTCCGAAGTAATGCCGCACGATCTTTCTAACCAACCGGCGGTAGTAACGGATCGTTGCGGCCCGATCGGACTTCTCAACCATGAACTTTACCTGCGGCCAATTCCGCGGCCCGAAAGAGGAGGGTGCCAAGTTCGTCGGAACCTCTCAACCGAATGGTGTCAACCAGACCACGAAACTTCAGATCGTTGTTGCCCACGATCAACGCCAGACCCACGCCGTCGAGGAAACTATCGAGTTCGGTGTCGCCCGCGCCGAGACTCTGTTGCATGTCGCATCCCAACACATTCGCCATTGCGCGGGCGCCAAAAAGTTTGTCGACGCCTTTATGAGTGACGAAGTTGCTGCGTTTGGTGTGCTGATAAGCCATCAGTTGATCTTCAGGTGCGTCGATTAGTAGGAAGATCATGCAGACGTCTTCCGCCAGCATCTGGTCTTGCAGCTTGGGAAACTCGACTGCCGTGACGGCAGAAGCGCTCGAATATTTTTCTTTCACGGAAATGATGTTCTCCGGAACCGGTGTCCAGATGACTTCGCCGATGCGCCAGTCGCGCGGGTAATAAAAGACGAGGACGTTCTTGATCCCGCCGTCGAGCAGACCTTGAACGCCTTCGAGCGCTTCCTTGATTTCGTCGCGGGTCAGTGGGAACGCGGCCGCTTCTTCAAACATGAGCTCTTCTTCGGGCGTCTTTTTTACGAACCCCATTAAGCTGCCATTCAGCGTGACCGTGGGAATGGGTGCGTTTGAGAGTTTGTACCAGTCCTGACCGAAGGTGCGTATCACCGACAATGGGAAACGCAGTGAATTGAGGATGAGCGGACGGCCGCTTTCGTAGTGCCGCATCAGTCCGAGTTCCACTTCTTTCGGAATGACAATCTTCCCTTGAAATTCGTGAACGGCCGTGCCGTCCAGATCGGTAACGACTGCACCGGAGGTGGCAAATGTCGATTGAAGAATAAAATTCTGGAGCTTCGAGTCGACTTCCGCATTTAGAGCCATGACCGCACTATATGACCCAGTTGTTACGGAAGTGCGCTGTGGCGTTCTCTTTGAAAGAATTAACAGAATTGTGATATGGATCGAGCCCATGGACTTATCAGATATCAAACGTCTCTTTGATTACACCGAATGGGCCAATGAGCTGGCTATGGCCGCGGCTGGTAAACTGCCCGACGAATGTCTGCGTCGCGATTTTGGCATCAGTCATAAATCGATCTTTGGAACGCTGCTGCACATGGCGGGTGCGGAATGGATCTGGTTGGAGCGTTGGCATGGACGCTCGCCCGCAAGAGATGAGGCATGGTCGCAGTGGACGATCGAGTCGTGCGCGGACCTGCCTGAGTTGAAACGACGGTGGGACCCGGTGATCGAACGTCGCGCGCAGTTCGTGTCCGAATTGGATGATGCACGACTCCACGCGGAACTGCATTTTAAGCTTCTCAGCGGCGACGCGAGTTCGATGCGACTCGCCGATCAAATGCACCACGTTGCAAATCACGCCACGTTACATCGCGGCCAGGTTGTCGGTCTCATTCGCCAGCTCGGGATCGAACCGCCGCCAACCGATCTGCTCTTCTACCTGCGCAGGGAAATCTCACCGAAATGACCCGCCTTCAAATAGTGCGACTCTTCGCGATGCTGGTAGTTGCAGTTGCGACGATGAGCTGTAGTCGCAGCGAGAGCGAGCCGCGCCGATCAGTCATCGCCGAACAACCTCTCGCCATCAGGACCACTCAATCTCCAACCGGCGGCGATAGTCGCGAACCGGATTTAACTGCAACCGCAAACGACGGTGTGATCCTGAGCTGGGTGGAAAAGGTAAACGACAAGCGTTATGCGTTGCGAACAGCGTTGCTTGAGTCCAATGGCTGGAGCGAAACGCGTACCGTCGCGGAAGGCGAAAACTGGTTCGTCAACTGGGCCGACTTTCCCTCCGTCATTGCCCTGAAAGACGGCACGCTCGCCGCCCACTGGCTCGTCAAAAGCGGAGCCGGAACATACGCCTACGACGTTAACATCTCGACTTCGAAAGACGGTGGCCGCACGTGGAGCAAACCCCTCGTGCCGCATCGCGACAACACGCAAACCGAGCACGGCTTTGTCTCGTTGATTCCGTTGACCGATGGACGACTCGGCGCGATATGGCTCGATGGCCGCAACATGGAAAATATTAAGGAGACGGACGAGCATGCTCCCGCACCCGCAAGCATGACACTGCGTTACGCCGCAATCGATACGGACGGGAACCTTGCCGACGAAATGCAACTCGACGAACGTGTGTGCGAGTGTTGTCAGACGTCTGCTGCCGTGACGAGTGAAGGTCCGATCGCCGTGTATCGCGACCGGTCCGCGACTGAAGTGCGCGATATTTACATCGTGCGTCAGGTGAACGGAAGTTGGACCAGCCCGCAACCCGTGTTTGCGGACAACTGGCAGATCAATGGCTGTCCCGTGAATGGACCATCCGTTTCTGCTGACGGATCGAGAGTGGCCGTGGCGTGGTTCAGCAGCGTTGCGGACACGCCGCGTGTGAAGATTGCGTTCTCGAATGATGCCGGTGCGACTTTCGGCCAGCCGATTCAGGTCGATGACGGGAAGAATGTCGGACGCGTGGACACGTTGCTGCTGCCAGACGGCTCGGCTCTCGTTTGCTGGTTGTCGGGTGATGTTCAGGGCGGCGAGATCAAAACCCGGCGCGTGCGGCCCGACGGTTCAGTTGGACCAGCGTCAGTGATCGCGAAGACCGACATCTCGCGTTCGAGCGGTTTTCCGCGCATGGCTCGTCGAGGCAACGAGGTGCACTTCGCCTGGACTGAATTCGGGAAGCCTTCGAGCGTCCGGACGGCGGTTAGTGAAATCAGCAATTCTCAATAAACTAATTTCGTTGAATCCGTGTTAAAAGTGTCGATCTTGACGGCGACCGTTCGATTAATTCCTGGAGAGTTCAGGAAACCTGGCGGTAGTCTGCGGCGTATCGTTTCCAAAAACACGGTTTCCCGCCCTTCCCCCTGGTTGAGGAGCGTATGAGATTCGCTAAGCTGATTCTGAAAAACGTGCTGCGTAACAAACGGCGGACGCTGCTAACTCTTTCGAGCCTCGTAGTTTCGCTGTTTTTGATCATCAGTCTTGCAACAATCCTTACTGAGCTCGAAAGAGGCAGTGAGGAAGGTAATCCGTCGCGACTGATGAGCCGCCACTCCGTTTCGCTCGCATTCCTGCTGCCGATTGCAGACCTGCAGCGCATACAAACCGTGCAGGGTGTCAAAGCGGTGACGCCGTTCACCTGGTTCGGTGGCATCTATAAAGACGAGCGAAATTTCTTTGCAAACTTTGCCGTCGATGCCGCGAAGCTGAGGGAAATCTATCCCGAGCTGAAGATGTCCGACGCCGAATGGCAGGCGTTTTCAGCTGACAGGCAGGGAGCGGTAGTGGGTAAGAAGCTGCAAATACTCTACGGTTTCACCCCGGGACAGCGCATTACTCTGAAAAGTCCCATCTACAATCAGGACGTGGAGTTCATCGTCCGCGGCGTCTGCACTGGTGGCGACGAAAAGACGCTGTTTTTTCATCACGACTACCTGAACGAACTGGCGCCTGAATGGGCCAGGGACAAGGCTGGTTTGTTTAGCATCCTTGCCAACTCGCCGCAGGACGTGCCCCGCATCGCGCAGGAAGTCGATTCGATGTTTGTTAACACGGACGCGCCGACCAAAACCGAAAGCGAACGGGAATTCGCTGCCAGTTTCGAAACGATGATGGGCGGCGTAAAGCAGTTCCTCTACGGCATCATGGCGGCGATCACGTTTTCGCTCGTGCTCGTGATGGGCAACACAATGGCGATGACGGTGCGTGAACGCACCAAGGAAGTGGGCACGTTGAAAGCGATCGGTTTCAAGCGACACACGATTGCGGGATTGTTTCTTGGCGAGTCGCTACTGCTGGCGGTCATTGGAGCGGCAATCGGAATCGGCGGGGCAGCTCTGCTCTTCCGCTCAATCGACATGAGTCTCTACATACCCAATCTCGTGTCGTTCGTGCCTGAAACGGAGACCCTGATCGGCGCTTTTGTGTTGGCGATCCTGGTCGGCATAGTGAGTGTGGTCTATTCAACGTACCGGGTTACCGGTCTAACAATAGCGGAGGCTCTGCGCAGCACTGAATAATGGCCTTACCACTCAAATACAATTTGCGAAACCTGGTTGTGCGAAAAGGTAGTACGCTCGCAACAGCGTTCACCATCGGTCTGACTGTCGCGGTTTTCCTGATGGTGATGGCACTGGCACGCGGTATCGACATGACGTTATCGAGCAGTGGCGAACCGCTGAACGTGATCGTGGTCCGCGAGGGCAGTACGGCGGAATTGAACAGCAGCGTCTCGCGAGAGCAATTCAACGACCTCAAGTATCTCGATGGGGTCGTGCGCGAAGGCGATCAGCCACTTGCGACCGCGGAGATCATCACGCTGATTTATAAACCTCGCAAAGGAATGAGCCAGGGCTCGAACGTCACGGTTCGAGGCGTTGGACCAATGTCCTTCAGGTTGCATTCGGGGTTTCAAATCGCGTCGGGACGAACGTTTCAGCCGGGACTGACTGAAGCGGTCGTATCCAAACGAATCACCGAACGGTTTCAGGGACTGGACGTCGGCGACAAGTTTCGCATCCAGACTACTGACTATACCGTCGTCGGAGTTTTTGAATCCGCCGGTAAGGCGTTCGAGTCGGAGATCTGGGTCGACGTGAATTCGCTTGCGAGCACGACAAACCGCGACTCGTTCTCTTCGGCACTGCTGCGCGTCAAAGACGACAGCGCGCTCGCCGCTTTATCTAAGCGCATCACGGACGATCCGAAACTCCATTTGAAGGCGTTATCGGAACGAAAGTTTTATGAAGACCAGCAGGGCATCGCGTCGGGTGCGTTGAAAGGACTCGCGGTGTTCATCTCTTTCATCATGGCGGTAGGGGCGGGATTTGCCGGCATGAACACGATGTACGCCGCCGTCGCGCGCCGTACCAAGGAGATTGGAACGTTGCGTGTTCTAGGATTTGGGCGGTTTAGTATTTTGGTGGCGTTCCTGTTGGAGTCAGTCGCGGTCGCACTGATTGGCGCGGCGATCGGTATCCTGCTGGCGATGCCTTTGAACTTTATTTCCACAGGCACTTCCAATTGGGCCACGTTCAGCGAGATCGCGTTCAACTTTCGCGTCACGCCTGACTTGGTCCTTGCGGCTTTGATCTTTGGCGCGATTATCGGTTTTGTCGGATCTTTATTGCCGTCGATTCGCGCGTCTCGCCTGCGGATTGTCGAGGCGCTTCGGGCCTGATACTTAAGTTATAAATCAACGATGGTTACGAACCCCAAATCTGACGAAGAACATAAGAAGCTCAACGAACGGCTGAGGAGCCTGAAGATCGATCGTGGTCCGGCGCCCTCGCCGGGTAACAAGAACCGTTCACCGAAGTTGCTGTTGTTGGGTTTGTCTGCGCTGGTGGCGCTTGCAGCGCTCGGCTACGTGTTTCTTTTCTCCGGAACGAAGACGATTTCGGCGGCCCAGGTTCGAGTTGAGAGTGCGGGTGGCGCGGCGCCGGGCACCAGCATCCTGTCAGCGACGGGATACGTCGTGGCCCATCACAAGATTGCCGTCGGCGCGAAAGTGATGGGACGCGTCGCCTGGATCGGAGTTGAAAAAGGTGATCTCGTTCAGGAGGGGCAAGTACTCGTCAGACTCGAAGACACAGAGTTTCGCGCGCAGGTGAATCAGGCACGCGCAAACCTCGCGTCAGCGCAGGCGCGTCTCGATCAGTTGCGTACCGGCTCCCGCCCCCAGGAGAAGCTGCGTGATAAGGCAGCAGTGTTGCAGGCCGAAGCGAGGTTGAGGACCGCACAGGCAGAGTACGAGCGGACTGAAAGACTGTTTCGCGATGGAGTCGCGTCTAAATCAGAATTGGACCGCGCCCTCGCGGAACGTGACACGGCTTCAGCATTGCTGGAGTCGGCAAAGCAGTCGAGCACGATGACTGACATTGGTCCACGCCCGGAAGAGATCCGCGCCGCAGCCGCAGAAGTGCAGCAGATGAAAGCGGCTCTCGACTACGCGCAAACACAACTGGCGGCGACCGAGATCAAGGCCCCTGTTTCGGGAACTGTATTGGAGAGAATCGTCGAACGCGGAGAGATGGTCAGCCCGTCCGCGTTTGGCGGCTCCGGCGCACGCACATCGGTGGTCGATCTCGCAGACCTGACTGACCTGCAAGTTGAATTGGACATCAGCCAGACTGACTTCTCGCGTTTGAAGATGGACCAGAGGGCGGAAATCATTCCCGAAGCGTTTCCAAGTTTGCGCTACACGGGTTACATCGCCGAAATTGCCCCTGAAGCGAATCGCGCGAAGTCGACGATCCAGGTGAAGGTGAAGGTCGAGAACCCCGATCAGCAACTGCGTCCGGAGATGAATGCCCGCGTCAACTTCCTGGCGGACAACGCAGCCGCGAAGGAAAACAGCTCGACGGGAAGAGTTCTCGTTCCCAAACAAGCTGTCGTGCGAGTGGACAACAGCGCGTTCGTGTTTGTGATCAAGGGTGACAGAGTCGAACAGCGCGCCATTCGAGCGGGCGGTGAAATCGGCGACGACTATCATGTTTTGGAAGGCTTGAGTGGAAACGAATCGGTGGCACTTGCCGGCGCTGACAAGTTGCGCGACGGAGATCGTGTAAAGGTCCAGTAGTTAAAGTGGAGATAACATGGCCCAACCAATAGTTCGAGTTCGCAATGTTAGTAAGCGTTTTGAGCGCGACGGATTTGAAGTCGTCGCACTGGACGATGTGAGTATCGAGATTCGGCAGGGCGAGTTTTTCGCTTTGATGGGACCGAGCGGCTCTGGTAAATCCACGCTGTTGAACCTGCTGGCCGGCATCGATCGTGCGACCGAAGGAACGGTTGAAGTACTTGGGACTCAACTCGGCGTCCTGAACGAGAGTCAGATGGCGACCTGGCGCAACGAGCATATCGGCTACATCTTTCAGACTTTCAATCTGGTCCCCGTGCTCACCGCGTTTGAAAACGTGGAGCTGCCGCTGTTGCTGACGAAACTAAACAAGGCCCAGCGGCGCAAGAACGTGGAAACGGCGCTGGAACTGGTGGGACTCTCCGATCGCATGAACCACCAGCCGCGCCAGCTCTCGGGCGGACAGGAACAGCGCGTGGCAATTGCACGCGCGATCGTTACCGATCCCGACCTGGTTCTCGCTGACGAACCGACCGGTAATCTCGACGCGCGTTCCGGTGAAGAGATCCTGCAAATTCTCTCTACGCTGAATCGCGATCTGAACAAGACCATCATAATGGTCACGCACGATCCACACGCGGCGAGCTTTGCGACGCACGAGCAGCACCTGGAAAAGGGAGTTCTGACCGAGCGCGCCGTTGCCGTGGTCTAAGCATTACATTATCTTTAATCTCCAGCCCCTTTTCCCCCGAGCTTGTTTTGCATAACAACGTGGGGGATAGCTGTGCGAATTTCAAAGCTTTGCCTGCTTGCATTACTGTTAGTCGCTGCTGCTGTTACGGTCGGAAATCAGGGCGGTCGTACTTATGCCCTCGATTCTTCTCAAAGCAAATTCGTCGCTCGCGCCTTTGCGGGCGGACTGCTGTGGTTCAAAGGAAAGGACCACCTGGTTGCCGTTCGCGAGTTCACTGGAGAAGCGCAGATAACTCCGGGCGCGATCACTCCGGCTTCACTGGAAATCACGGCCAAAGCCGCGTCGATGGTTGAAACGCGAGAAGTTTTCACTGAACAGCAAAAGCAGATCATCAACAAAGAGTTGCGCGAGATCGTGCTCGAACCGGAGAAGTATCCGGACATTACTTTCAAGAGCACAAACGTGACCGGCAAATCGCTGGGCGGCGACCGTTATGAATTGAAGATCGACGGGAACCTGACGTTGCACGGCGTGACGCGCCGCATCACCATCCCGACAGAGGTGACACTAAGCGGCAACGACATGCGGGCGCGTGGTGAGTTTTCGATCGACCGCGATGACTTCGGAGTAAAAGCCACCTCGGCGTTTCACGGAATGGTGCGGGTGCGGAACAAGATAGAGTTTACCTTCGACATCGTGGGCCATCAGCGGTAGCCAATAGCCACAAAAAGGCACAAGAGGCACAAGAGACACAAGAGGCAGAAGAGAGACGAGGCATAAGACGCCACAAGAGACACAAGAGGCACAAGAGACACCAGGCACAAGAGACACAAGAGACAGAAGAGAGACAAGGCATAAGACGCGACAAGAGACACAGGCACAAGAGACACAGGCACAAGAGACACAAGAGACACAAAAGGCACAAAAGGGACAAACGGCAGAAGAGGGCACGATGAGAATAAGAGTGAACACGAGGAATTCTTTTGGTCTTTTTTGTGCCTTTTTGTGGCTCGGGTTACTTCCTCTCGTGTCTCACGCCCAGGTCCTCGGCGACCCGGTAGACATCGGCCAGGATTTTCAGAAAATGGAGAATGTCTACTTCATCGGGAGCCGTGTTACTTCATTCGACACCGCAACCGGCCAGGGCACCTTGCAATGGGACCGCTACTTGCGGAACACAACTCTCTCGTTCAACAAGGTCGACGTGGGTTTCATGCGTGGACGCGCCAGCGAGTTTCCCGCCACTGAATACGATCAGGATCCGGTGTTGCCGTTTGCGATATCGTTCGTCAGTCCTCGCACTATCCGCTTGCGCGTTTCAACCCGGGCAGTTCCGCTGGCTGACACTCAATCGCTGATGCTTGCGGGGCCGGTTCCAAAGGACGCCTCGTGGCGAGTTGAGCAGAACGATCGTGAGATCGTCTACACCGGCACTCATGGGCGCGTGCGGATCAACAAACAGCCCTGGCGCCTCGAAATTTACGATGCGCGCGGGCGGCTGCTCACCCGAACGCAGAACTTCGGTGAGCCTTTTACTTACTTCACGACGATCCCTTTCTCGTTTGTCCGTCGTTCCAACGATCTGGCGCGTCGTATTGCAGCGACCTTCGAGTTACAACACGACGAGAAGATATTTGGCTGTGGCGAATCGTTTACGCGACTCGACAAACGCGGGCAACGCGTTTTGCTCTCCACGCGCGACGGCATGGGCACGCAAAACGAGTGGATGTACAAACCCATTCCGTTCTTCCTCAGCAACAACGGTTACGGCATGTTTGTGCATACCAGCGCACCGTTGACGTTCGACTTCGGCAAGTACTACGACGCGCATAACACGATCTACTCGGGCGATGAGAGCCTCGACCTGTTTGTGTTCCTGGGCGATCCAAAAGAGGTGCTTTCGGAATACACGGCATTGACGGGTCGCAGCCCGGTCCCGCCGCTTTGGTCCTTTGGTTTTTGGATGAGCCGCGTCACTTACAACTCGGACCAACAGGTGCGCGATGTCGCGCGCCAGTTGAGAGCGCATCAGGTGCCAGCCGACGTGATTCATATCGACACGGGTTGGTTTGAAACTGAGTGGCGCAGCGACTATCGCTTTTCGTCAACGCGTTTTCCGGATCCGGCGAAACTGATGGATGACCTGAAGCAGCAGGGTTTTCGCATCACGCTTTGGCAGTACACGTATCTGACGAGCAAGAACGAACTGTGGAAAGAGATGGTCGCGCGCGGGTTCCACGTCAAAAACGAAGGCGGACGACTTCCGTCGGAGGATGCGGCGCTCGATCTGAGTAATCCTGAAGCAGTGAAGTGGTACCAGGGGAAAGTGCGTGATCTGTTGAAGCTTGGCGTCGGCGCGATCAAAGTTGATTTTGGTGAGCACGCGCCGCTGACGGGCCAATACAGCTCGGGCTTGAGCGGTTGGTACGAGCACAATCTCTATCCGCTGCGCTACAACAAGGTCGTCGCGGACGTGACAAAAGAAACAACGGGCGAGGACATCATCTGGGCGCGTAGTGCGTGGGCCGGCAGCCAACGATACCCTTTGCACTGGGGTGGCGACGCCGAGAATACGGACTCGGCGATGGCCGCTTCATTGCGCGGTGGTCTATCGTTTGGATTGTCAGGTTTCACGTATTGGAGTCATGACGTCGGTGGCTTTGTGCAGCGCGCGCCACGCGATCTGTATCGCCGTTGGATGGCCTGGGGTGTCCTGACCTCCCACACTCGAGCACACGGCCTGCCGCCGAGGGAACCGTGGGAATACGACGCAGCGTTGACGGAAGATTTCCGTCGCGCGCTGAATCTGCGATATTCACTCATGCCGTATATTTATGCGCAGGCAAAGGAATCATCCACGCGAGGTTTTCCGATGCTGCGGCCGCTGTTCTTCGAGTATCCGAACGATCCGGGTTCCTGGACCATCGACGATCAGTATCTGCTTGGATCGGATCTGCTGGTAGCGCCGATGTTCACGAACGGCGACCGTCGCCGAGTTTACTTGCCGCCCGGTGCATGGATCGACTATCAATCTGGTCGCGTGTATCAAGGCGCAGGCTGGCACGAAATTCCGGCAGGCCGGATTCCGGTCGTGCTGCTGGTTAAGAACCACTCGGTGTTGCCGCACATCAAGGTCGCACAGAGTACGAAAGACATGGATTGGGACAACGTCGAGCTGCGTGTTTTCAGCACCGACGGCGCCGCCGCGAAAGGACTCTTCACGCGGCCCGGCGGCGACGTGCAAACGCTATCCGTAGTTCCGCGCGGACGTGGTTTTGTTTTGGCCCAGGATCCGCAAGCCGGAAAAGTGAAGTGGACTATCAATAAAATGACTCAATAGGAGAGGTCGCCTAACGTGAAAAAAAACATTTCGAGACGTACATTCGCGAAGCTCGCCGGTGTCGCAACAATCGCCTCCACAACTGAGTTGCCGCCAGTCGGATCAATCGCGTCAGCTCAAGATACTACGACGGCGGGACGCGAGTTTCCCCGCGGTTTCCTCTGGGGCACCGCAACCGCGTCGTATCAGATCGAGGGTGCGGTCAAGGAAGACGGCCGCGGACCTTCGATTTGGGACACTTTTTCACACACGCCCGGCAAGGTGGTTAACAACGCGACGGGCGACGTCGCAAACGACCACTATCACCTTTACAAAGGCGACGTACAGTTGATGAAGGCGCTCGGCGCGAAGGCTTATCGCTTCTCGATCGCCTGGCCCCGCGTGTTTCCCAACGGCGATGGTCCACCCAACCCGAAAGGGCTCGATTTTTACAATCGACTCGTCGACGAGCTGCTCGCCAACGGCATACAACCGTACGCCACTCTCTATCACTGGGACTTGCCACAGTCGCTGCAGGATCGTTTCGGCGGGTGGGAAGGACGCGACACTTCAAAAGCTTTCGCCGATTACGCTGGCTACGTCGCCTCGCGTTTGTCAGATCGCGTCAAACATATCTTTACGATCAACGAGTTCGGCGCTTTTATCGAGGTCGGCTACCGCTGGGGCATCCATGCGCCCGGACTCAAACTTACAGGTCTTCGACTCAACCAAACGCGTCATCACGCAGTGTTGGGCCACGGGTTGGCGGTGCAGGCGATTCGCGCAAGTGCAAAGAGCGGCACGAAGGTGGGCATTGCGGAGAACATTACGACTCCGGTGCCGGTGGTCGAGACGCCGCAAAACATCGCCGCCGCCGAGCGCGCGATGCGCGAAATGAATGCGCAGTACCTCACGGTGATCATGGAAGGGAAGTACACCGACTGGTACCTGAAATCGAATGGCGCCGATGCACCCAAGTTCACGCCTGAAGATCTGAAGATCATGTCGAGTCCGCTCGATTTCGTCGGCATCAATATCTACACGGCGCAGTTCGTGCGCGCCGATGAGTCTTCTCCGGCCGGCTTTGCGCACGTTCCGCATCCGAAGTCGTTTCCGCATGCGCCTTCGTTCTGGCTCTTCGTCACGCCGGACGTGCTTTACTGGGGACCACGGCACGTGGCGAAACTTTGGGGCGCGAAAGAGATTTACATCACTGAGAATGGATGTTCGGCGGCGGACGAGCCCGCGGCGGACGGCAAAGTCTACGATACGGACCGCGTCACGTTCCTGCGCAGCTATCTCTCGAATCTGCGCCGTGCAACGGCGGAAGGCGTACCCGTGCGCGGTTATTTCCTGTGGAGCTTGATGGACAACTTCGAGTGGGCCGACGGTTACACGAACCGCTTCGGTATTCACTACGTCGACTACGCTACACAGAAGCGAACGCCGAAGCTGAGCGCGGATTTCTATCGTGAGGTAATCGCGCGCAACGCGCTTGTTTAGAGATCACCTCGACCGATTGGCTTTGCACAAAAAGTACTAA
>CBFGMX010000084.1:0-22228 GCA_965649955.1 uncultured bacterium | reverse complement strand
CCCATGATGCAACTGATCTGAGGCACAACCCCGCTCGCCAGCGTGTTGCGCAGAAAGATGTCCGAATACCCGCCCAGGCTAACGACACCTTCCTGAATACGAGCGCCACCCGAATCATTCAAACCGATTACCGGCGCACCCACTTTCATCGCGAGGTCCATCACTTTGCAGATCTTTTCGGCGTGGGTCTCGGAAAGGGAACCGCCGAAGACAGTGAAGTCCTGCGCGAACACAAACACGGCGCGCCCATCAATCAATCCATGACCGGTGATCACGCCATCGCCAGGATAAAGTTGTTTGTCGAGACCGAAATCCTTCGAGCGATGCACGACCAGCTTGTCAAACTCTTCAAACGACCCTTCGTCCAGCAGAAACTCGACCCGTTCGCGCGCCGTCATCTTGCCGGCCGCGTGTTGCTTCTCGACGCGCGCAGCGCCGCCACCCTGCTCAGCCTGGGCACTGCGGTCGCGCAAAGTATCCAACTTCGATTTCGATTGTTTGGTCTGTTGTTGAGAGGCCATAAAGTTATTTGTCGAACGGAAACGATCGCGCTTCGATCAATCGGATCAATTCTGCCAGCGCGGCGTGCGCATTCTCCCGAACGTCGAGAGGGTACTGATAAGCACGCGCGTTTTCGTCAAAATCTTCGAGGTCGAGAACCTGGTAGGAGAAGTCAGGTTTGACCAACACATCGATATCGAGGTCGACGTATTCAAGCACATGCCCATCGAAACTGGGCGGCATGCTCACGTTACAGTAGAAGCTCTGAAATGTCCCGGTGCGGTCGCTGAACCTGAAAACGTTGTACCAGCGATCGAGCCAGTAGTATTCGACACTGATCGTCCCCGCCGCAACCTTCCCGAGCAACTCATGATCGATCTCTTTGTCGAAGACGGCGTCGAGGACCAACAGTGGACCATCACGCTTAATCAGGAAAGCCGGCCAATCGCGATGTGCCGCGCCGTCGTATTTGAGGACGCGTACCTCGACAGGATCGACCGGCTCTCGTTCCTTCGACTCACTTTCTCCCACTCATTTTCTTCCACTCTTCGCCCAGTCCGCCAGGAACTGAGCCTGTCCCTTGTCGGTCAACGGGTGATTGAAAAGTTGATCTATAACTTTAAAAGGCATGGTTGCGATGTCGGCACCCAGACGTGCCGCTTCGATTACGTGAATCGGATGCCGCAAGCTCGCAGCCAACACTTCCGTTTTCCATGGATAGTTCTGGTAGATCTCGACGATGCTTTGCAGCAACTCCAATCCGTTTTCGCCGATGTCGTCGAGCCGGCCAAGGAACGGACTGATAAACGACGCACCCGCTTTCGCGGCCAGGATCGCCTGCGCCGACGAGAAGCACAACGTGACGTTCACGCTGACACCTTGATCCGAAAGTTGACGCGTTGCTTTAAGCCCTTCTTTCGTCAGTGGACACTTGATCACGACGTTCGGAGCGATCTTCGAGTACTCCAGACCCTCGCGGATCATGCCTTCGTGGTCCTGGCTCGTGACTTCAGCCGAAACCGGACCCTGAACGATTTCACAGATCGCCGCGATGTGTTGCTTGAAATCGACGTCGCCTTCCTTGGCGATAAGTGATGGGTTGGTGGTGACTCCGTCGGCGAACCCGAATGATGCTGCTTCGCGGATCTCGTTGAGATTCGCCGTATCGAGAAAGAACTTCATGACAAACTCCTGTTACGAATTGATTTTCCCTGGATCGTACACCTGATTCCTCAGAATGCCGACTCCACCCACTTCCACTTCGACAACATCGCCGTGCTTCATGCGCGAAACGCCGGCCGGTGTTCCAGTTGCGATCAGGTCTCCGGGATACAGGGTCATGATCGCAGAGATGTACCTGATTAGAAAAGCCACACTGAAAGCCATGTCCGCAGTGTACCCGTTTTGTTTTACCTCGCCGTTAAGGCGAGTTGTTACGGTGACATTCGCAGGATCGATATTAGTCTCTATATACGGCCCGACAGGGCAGAAAGTGTCGAACGACTTGCCGCGCGTGAATTGCACGTCTTTGCGTTGCAGATCACGGGCGGTTACGTCGTTCACGCACGTGTAGCCGAACACATAATTAAGCGGGTTTTCAGTTTCCCCCACATTGCGCGCCGTGCGTCCGATTACGACTCCGAGTTCGCCTTCATGTTCGACCTGTTGCGAGGCTGCCGGCAATTCGATTCGCTCGTCGGGACCAATCACCGACGATGGTGCTTTGAGAAACAGCAACGGCTCGTCCGGCATCTTGTTGCCCAACTCAGCCGCATGTTCGCGATAGTTTCTTCCAACGCAAACGATCTTCGAAGGAGTCACCGGCGCGAGTAGTTTTACTTCTTCGACGGATAACCGCGGCTCAGAGTGTTCAAAAGAACCGGGTTCCTGAAAATTGAATTCCCGGGGCAGCGTATGAATATAGCCCTCGGCAACCTCGGCATACCGGGGACCTTCAAGTGATTCATGAGCTATGCGGCAGAGCTTCGTCATGTAGTTAAGGTACTCTCTCAGATCCGACGTCAGACGGCTGACTGACGTTACCCGCCTGATCGACAGCCGTCAGGTAATAATAATAAGTCTTGCCTGACTCAACGCGTTCGTCCTGGTAGGTCGTGCGTGTCAGTAGCGACTGGTTGAGCTTGGTCCATTGGTCCTTCGGCAGGTTCGGATCCGTCGAACGATAGATGTTGTAGCCGGCGATGTCTGTCTCTTTATTCGCAGCGAAGAAGATCGCGAGCCGGCCAAACGATGGATCGGGCGCGATGCTCGGACGTTCAGGTGGCGCGGGAGGAAAGATGTCGCGTGCGGCGATTGGAACGGCGTTCGAGTTTAAACTCTCGACTTGCGCGCCGCCCGTGCCGAGAGATACGGAACGAACGACGTAGCGATAGTTGTTGCCAAACTGGAAATTCTTGTCTGAATACTCCGTTCCTGAAACTAGTGCGGAGTTAAGCGGCACCTGGCTAGGCTCGCTTTGCGATTCCTCCATTCGATACACGTTGTAACCCAGCAGATTCACCGGTGTTGAACCGTCGATGTTTGCGGGCGGCGGTTGCCACGTGATCGTGATGGCGTCTTCGGTTAGTTTCGGTTCCGGCGCGAGAACCGGGGCTTGCGCGATTCGTGCTGCCGGTTCGATTGTCAGGAAGTTTGAAAACGCGGCGCGTTGTCCGGAGGCATTCACGTAACGGAGAGCGTAACGAAGGCGTGTCGGTTCGCCGGCGAGTTCGAGGACATCGCGGTACGTCAGTGTATCGCCGGCGGTTTGGATCTGTTCGTAGGTGACAGACCCGACGAGCGTCGAGCGCGCGGCAAACTCTTCTTCCGTCAACGCGAGCGGCGCGCCGGGTTTTTCAGCGAGACGATAGACGTCGATCCGGCGGATGCTCTGTACGCTGCTGTCAGGCGCGTTTCGCTGTGGCGCCGGCCAGCTGAGAATGACTTCGTTTCCTTGTTGTGCGCCGGAGAGCAGTTCCGTGCGCTGCTGAACGCGTTCGATGGGAGGAAGTGGAGGTCTTCGTTTTCCGCAGCCGGCGAGGACTATGGCAGCTAACAGAAGTATCCCGCAAAGACGCAAAGGCGCAAAGAAAACAACCCTAAATGGCGTGAAGAACAACCTGCCAACACTTGGTTTTCTTTGCGTCTTTGGGCCTTTGCGGGAAAGTCTCACAGAATGTAGCGACTTAAATCCTGATCCTTAACAGTCTCGGAGAGCATGCGTTCTACGTAAGAAGCGTCGATGCGCTGTTGCTTCGGTTCGAGGTCGGGACCTTCGAAACTGATGTCCTCGAGCAGTTTTTCCATGATTGTTTGCAGCCGCCGCGCGCCGATGTCCTCGGTCTGCTGATTAACCTGCGCCGCGAAGTTGGCGATCGAGTCGATCGCGTCAGAAGTGAACTCGATGTTCACGCCTTCGGTGTCCATCATCGCCTGGTACTGCTTGATTAGCGCGTTGCGCGGTTCGGTCAGAATACGCTTGAAGTCATCGATCGTGAGCGACTCAAGCTCCACGCGAATCGGGAAACGGCCCTGTAGTTCCGGAATCAAGTCGGACGGCTTGGAGACGTGAAACGCGCCGGCGGCAATGAAGAGAATGTGGTCTGTACGGACCATGCCGTATCGACTGTTGACTGTCGTACCTTCGACGATCGGCAGAATGTCGCGCTGTACGCCTTCACGCGAAACGTCCGGACCATGTCCTGACTCTCGTCCGGCAATCTTGTCGATCTCATCGAGGAAAATGATGCCGGAGTTCTCGACGCGTTCGATGGCCGCACGGGCCACCTGGTCCATGTCGATCAGGCGTTCCTCCTCTTCCTGCATCAGGTACTCCATCGCCTCGTCTACGCGCATCTTGCGCCGCTTGGTGCGTCCCTGAAAGAGATTGCCCAACATGTCCTTCATGTTGATGCCCATCTCTTCGACGCCTTGCGGCCCGGCGAGTTCAATTACCGGAAAGTTTCTCTCGCGAACGTCGAGTTCGACGAGCCGGTTATCGAGCTTGCCACTGCGAAGCTGCGTGCGGAGCTTTTCGCGCGTGCGTTGCGACTGTTCGTCCTGTGCGGCAGTGTCCAGCTCGGTCGAAGTTTCCTCGGGGGTATCCGAATCGAAATCGTAGAAACCGACGGTGCTGCGTCTCGGCGGAAGCAACAGATCCAGGATCCGTTCCTCGACGTTAAGCTCGGCCTTCTCAGCGATCTCCTCGCTCTTCTCCTGTCGCGTCATCTCGACGGAGATTTCGGTCAGATCGCGGATCATGCTCTCGACGTCGCGTCCGACGTAACCGACTTCAGTAAACTTCGAAGCCTCAACCTTCAGGAACGGCGAGTTCGACATGCGCGCCAACCGACGCGCGATCTCAGTTTTACCGACGCCCGTCGATCCGATCATGATGATGTTCTTCGGCATGACGTCGACTGCCATTTCGGGCGGTAGTTTTTGACGCCTCACACGATTTCGCAAAGCGATCGCTACAGCGCGCTTAGCGTTGCGTTGTCCTACCACGTGCTTGTCCAACTCGGTCACGATCTGACGGGGCGACATCTCGTCGAGCCGAGCTTCTTCATCAACTTCTCCAGCCAGGTAAATAACCATTGGTGTTGCCTAACAAATTACCTCAACTCTGAGGCGTAATCCTTTTCTACGATAGTTCTTCGACGACGATGTTTTGATTTGAATAGATGCAGATTTCGCCGGCGATACGCAGCGCTTCGACTGCGACGTCGCGTGCAGAGAGATCCGTGTGTTTGATTAATGCGCGTGCAGCGGCCAGCGCGTAAGAACCACCTGAGCCGATCGCCAGTACTCCTTCGTCTGGCGCGATGACGTCGCCATTGCCTGACAAAAGAAACGACGACTTCTTGTCGGCCACTACTAGCAGCGCCTCCAGATGACGAAGCATTTTGTCAGTGCGCCACTCTTTGCTGAGTTCGATCGCGGCGCGCTCCAGGTTGCCGTGATACTGTTCGAGCTTCGCTTCGAAACGGGTAAGTAACGAAAAGGCGTCACCCGTTGCTCCTGCAAAGCCCGCCAGAATCTGATCGTTGTAGAGTCGCCTGACTTTTTTGGCGCTGGCTTTCATGACGGTCTCGCCGAGCGTCACCTGCCCGTCTCCAGCGAGTGCGACGTGAGCGTCTTTCCTAACAAGCAGGACGGTAGTGCTACGCACCCTATTGTTTTCTTTCCGCATGTTCAGATAGAAGCCACTATAGGAACTCGTTTGAACGTAAGTCAAGGACGGTAGATTTTCCATTTGTCATTGGACATTCTCCATTTGTCATTTGAAGAGGGGATACCTGTTCGCAGCTCTTTTCTTTGCTTTGGATCCGCTCCGGAAGCCCGTAAATGGCAAATGAGAAATGTCAAATGATCAATGACCAATGACCTGGGTTATCATACCTCCATGCAGAGGCGACCACGCATCGGGATCCCGATGCGCATTGACTATCCTACCGACCGTTTTTACCTGTCGCGACATTACAGCGAAGCCGTTGAAGCCGCTGGTGGCGCGCCCGTGCACATCAGCCTGATTCCGCGCGGCGAGTATCTCGACGCCGTCGTTGACGGGTTGGACGGTATCCTGTTGCCGGGCAGTGATTCGGACGTCGATCCGCTGCGCTACGGACAGCAACCACATCCCGGGCTGGGTTCGGTACACAAGATCAAAGACGAAACGGATCTGCTAATCATCGATGCGGTCGAACGAAAACAGGTGCCGCTCTTCGCAATCTGTTTCGGAATGCAGGTGTTGAACGTCGCTCGCGGCGGAACGCTCGTCCAGGACATCAGGTCTCAACTGCCGGAGGCAATTAAGCACGAGCAGGGCGCGCCTCGCGACCGAGCATCGCACAGCGTGAGAGTCTCCCCTGGCACGCGGCTAAACGAAATCCTTAAGACCGAGGACCTGCTGGTCAACAGTCATCACCATCAGGCGATTGAAACACTGGGCGCCGACCTGGTGGCGACCGCGTGGAGTTCTGATGGCGTCATCGAAGCGTTTGAAGATCCGCGTCGAGATCGATATGTCGTAGCCGTTCAATGGCACCCGGAACTCGGATGGGAGAACGATCGGTTTTCGCAACGACTGTTCGAGTCTTTCGTCGCCCACGTCCGCGAAACCGTGGACAACCTTTCGACGGCGCGCGTCTGATTTACTCGTAAGGGAAGAGAACGTAAGTGAACAACGACAGCCTTGGTTTGGCCAATCGAGTTGCGCTCGTGACTGGTGGGTCGCGCGGCATCGGTAAGGCGGTCGTTACGCTGTTTGCGTCCTACGGCGCAAAGGTGGTGGTCAATTACGTCAGTGATGAACAGGCCGCGTCTGACACCGTGCATGAAGCACGCGCTCTCGGCGCCGAAGCGATTGCGATACTGGCTGATGTTTCAAGAATGGTCGAAGCTGGGCGGTTGGTCCAGGAAACAGTTCAACGTTTCAAACGTCTCGATTTTTTGATCTGTAACGCAGGCATCTGGCAGGGAGCCGCGGTTGAGTCGATGACCGAAGAACTGTGGGACCGCACGATGGACATCAATCTCAAAGGAACGTGGTCGGTGTGTCGCGCAGCGGTGCCGGTCATGAAGCGGCAGAGTTTCGGCCGGATCGTGATCGTGAGCTCGACTGCGGGACAGCGTGGCGAGGAGTTCTACTCGAACTACGCCGCATCAAAAGGTGCGCAGATCGCGTTTACGAAGTCGCTCTCGTCGGAACTCGCGCGGTCAGGCATCAATGTTAATTCCGTGGCGCCGGGTTGGGTTCTGACTGACATGACCGCGGAGGTGCTGTCCGACAGTGCGGCTCTCGACTCGATCGACAAGACCATTCCACGCGGCAAGGTCGCGACACCGGAGGAGATCGCCGGACCAATAGCTTTTCTCTGTTCGAAATGGGCAGATAACATTACGGGTGAAGTGCTCAACGTGAATGGCGGGTCGGTCTTATGCGGATAGGAGCAGCTCAGGTATGACTTTAACTATCGAACATGAGGGTGAAACGGAGACGCTCAAGGGCGTGCGTCAGCCGGTACAAGTCGGACTTGAAGTTTTACTTCAAGACATTCCTGCGGTCATGCGCGGCAAACGAGTCGGGCTGATTTGCAATCAGTCGTCTGTCAACCACTCGTTTGAGCATGCGGCGGATCTCCTGCACGGGCATTCGGCGTTTAAGTTGACCGCGCTGTTCGGTCCGCAGCACGGGATTCGCGGTGACGTTCAGGACAACATGATTGAGACCGCGCACGGCATGGACCGTAAGACCGGCTTGCCGGTGCATTCGCTCTACAGCGAAACGAGGGAACCCACCGAGCAAATGCTCGAAGACGTCGACGTGCTCGTTTTCGACATGCAGGACGTGGGCTGTCGCATCTACACGTTCGTATACACGTTGGCGAACTGCATGCGTATCGCTGGTCGCTTAGGCAAGACGGTGGTTGTTTGCGATCGGCCTAATCCGATCAATGGTGTCGATATCTCCGGCAATATTCTCGAGCCCGAGTTTGCTTCTTTTGTAGGATTGTTTCCGCTGCCGACGCGGCATGGTATGACGGTCGGGGAGTTGGCGCACATGTTTCGCGATCGGTTCAACGTCCAATGTGATTTGCTGATCGTGCCGATGAACGGGTGGAAACGGGAGTTGTGGTTGGACGAGACTGACGCGCCGTGGGTGATGCCGTCGCCAAACATGCCCACACTTGATACCGCGACGGTCTTTCCCGGCGCCGTGCATTTCGAGGGCACACAAGTTTCCGAAGGTCGAGGAACGACCAGGCCATTCGAGCTGATTGGCGCACCGTACATCGATCCCGACGCGTATGCGGAGAGACTCACAGCGCTTTCTCTGCCGGGTGTCATCTTCAGGAGTTGCGCGTTTCAGCCGACCTTCCAAAAGCATGCGAAGGTCACCTGTGGCGGCGTGCAGCTTCATGTTGCCGATCGCGAGCGATTCGACTCGGTGTTTGCGGGAATAGCGATGGTTAAAGTTGCACATGATATGTACCCGAAGGATTTTCGTTGGAAGGAACCGCCCTACGAGTACGTATTCGATAAGAATCCATTTGACGTGATCGCCGGCACGAACAAGATTCGCGAAGCCTTCGAGCAGGGCGTCGACCTGGACACGATCAGGCAGGGATGGCAAGCGCCGCTGACGGAGTTCGAAAAGATGAGAACGCAGTACCTGCTGTATCGTTAAGGTGAACTGTTAGAGGTCTGCGCGCCGACGGTTCAAGTTGGAGCTTAACAATAGGCGGGGCGCTGGTTGAACCTGTTACTTGGATTAAGGTAAAACTTTAATCGAGAGAACCGCGATAAGGGAGAAAGAAGTTGGTTAAGTCTGAACGGTTACAAGCTGAGCGCGTTGAGGCCGCGCCGGGTATGGCGTGGTGGATTGCGCTGGCAGCGTGGTTTGTTCCCGGTACCGGGCACATGTTGCTGAAGAAGTGGGGACGTGCGGCGCTTATGGGTGGCGCTGTATGGTTCAGTTTCTTCTTGGGGCTGGCGATGGGCGGGCACATGTTTGATCTATCACCCGACGGCGTCACTTCGGCGTCGATGTTTGATTGGGCGACGATGATTCAAGTGCCGCCGATGATCGCAAACCTCGGGACCGGCATCGCCTACGTCGTCTCCTGGTTGATGGACATCGGCTTTAGAGACGATCCGGTCCAGGCTGCTCGCACTACCTACGAATACGGCAACACTTTTCTGCTGATCGCGGGCCTGATGAATTACTTAACCATGCTCGACGCGTTCGACATTGCCGCAGGGAGGAAATCGTGAAGCACCTCCTTGTCATGATTCTCTTTGCCGCGCTCGCTTCAATCGTGTTTGGGGCCATCTCGAAAGACACGAATAGGGAGCGGTGCATTTACGGGATGAAGGTTTTTGCGGAGTTCGTAGTCATCGGCCTGGCGCTCGGTTGGATCCTCTACTTCATTCCGTTGTAATCGATCCCGACTCCCGGTTTTGACTGTTTAAGATGTCGCTATTCGAAACCGAGGCCCTGATCCTGCGCACTTACAACCTGGCGGAAGCAGACAAGATTGTGGTGTGCCTGAGCCGTTCCGCGGGCTTGATTCGGGGCGTCGCGAAGAACTGCCGCAAACTCAAGAACCGCTTCGGGGCCTCGCTCGAACCCTTCACACTCATTAATCTCACTTACTTTGAAAAGGAAAACCAGGAACTCGTCTCTTTCAGCCAGACTGAGATCCTCAGGTCGCGCTTTAACTTGTCTTCCGATGCCGCTGTCATGACCGGCTTCTCCTACATGGGCGACTTGCTGCTGGATTTCTCGCCGCCACGCCAGGCGAACGATAATCTCTATCGCATGGCGCTCGCGTGTTTCGAGGCAGTGTCGCAAACTCCGGCGGATCTCGAATGGGTTTTGCGTTACTTTGAAGTGTGGTTGCTGAAGCTCGAAGGCTTTTTACCGGACCTCCGCGCGTGTGCGGACTGCCAGGGTAACTTCGAACGCGACGAGCCTATCTATCTCGGCGGCGATTTATCGGTTCGGTGCCTGAGGTGCAGTCAGGCTCGCGGGCGCGCTATTTCAAAGTCTGTTCATCAGCAAATGAGAACTACCGAGAAACTATCGCCGGCAAAGTTTGCAGAAGAGGCGAGGGAAGTGCCAGTTGCGACAAGAAAAGAGCTCGCTCAGTTAACGTATCAGATTATCAGTCGAGTGCTTGAACGAATGCCGAGAGCCCGACCAACATTCGTCCAATAGTGTTAAGGCAAAACTTTAGGTTTAAAGGTTTTCTAATACCCCGGTACATCATCGGGGCGATGGTGCCGTACATGGTCCTGTCGCTGTTGATGCTGACGGCGATCCTTCTGGCCCAACAGGCGAGCCGCCTTACCGACGTTCTTATTTACACCGATCTTCCGTTGTCATTGCTGGGCAGCATCGGCGCGGCGTTGCTGCCGGGCGTTCTCACGTTCTCGATACCTCTCGCCACACTCGCGGGAATCATCATCGGCTACTCCCGAATGGGTAGCGACAGCGAAATCGTCGCGATGCGCTCTGCGGGCGTCGGATCGTGGACCATGATCTGGCCCGCGTTGTTAATTGGACTGCTGTTGAGCGGAGCGACAACGTACCTGCACCTCAAAGAGGCGCCCGAAGCGGCGCGGGATCTGGAACGGATCGCGTTGGAAGGCGCGCTGGCAAAACTGGATTCGCCCGTCGAGCCAAGGACGTTTAGTACATTGCCGCGATATGTCATCTACGTTCGCGATGGCGATAAGGCGTTGGGAACGTGGGGTCGGGTATTCATTTTCGCCCAGCAAAACGATCGGACGAACGACGTGTTCACCGCGCGTTCCGGACGCATCGACTCGTCAGGTGATCGTTCGGAGTTGGTTTTGTCAGATGTGCTGGCAACGAAGTTTCCGGTTGCTGACGAACACCAGAGCCGAAATGTGGGTGGTCCAGCGAACGAGAATCCCGGCGGTCCGCTGAATAACGACGGGCAAAAGTCGTATGTCGTCGAGCGTTTCGAGCAGTTGAGGTTTTCCATCAACACTGGCCGCGCCGACATCGTGCAACGACTCAGCCGGCGCGACACGAATGCCGATTCAATGGACTGGGCCGAGTTGATGGAACGAACAAGGACCGGTTCGGACGCGCAACAGCGCGAGGCAGTACGCGTTCTCAATCGCAGAGCGGCGTTGTCGATTGCGCCGTTTGTGTTTGCGTTGATCGGCGCCGCGCTCGGGTTGCGCGTGCGACGCGGCGGTCGGAGCGTGGGTGTGTTGTTGAGTTTGATCGTCGTCATCGTTTACTACTTGCTGTCGCTGCTCGGTGAGTCACTTGCGCGCGCGGGAACGATGTCGCCGTATGTTGGACCATGGTTGGCGACGGTGTTTATCGTCGGCTTGAGTCTGCTGTTCCTGCTGGTGCAGCGAATGCCGCTTCTGCCACAAAGACGTCCCAGAATCAGCAGCAAATCCTCACCCGAGCGGACCAAACCCGCGAAAACGTCGATCCGCTTCAGCAAAACGCTCGGATTCCCAAACTTGATGGATGCGACGCTGCTGCGCGCATTGATCGTGAGTTTTGTCGTATGTTTTGTTGCGCTCGCCGCGATCTTCAATATCTTCACGTTGTTTGAGTTGTGGCGTTTCATTGCCGTTACTCAGGCGGGCGCCGGGCTGGTGGCGCGTTATCTCTTCTTCCTGTTGCCGCTTGTCGCGGTCGAATTGTTTCCCGCGACGATGCTGGTGTCTGTGCTTGTCACCTACGCTTTGCTCGCGCGACGGCAGGAGGCGATTGCGTGGTGGGCTTCCGGACAAAGTGTCTACCGGTTGATGTTGCCGGGGTTCTTCTTTGCCATCGCGGTGGCTTTCGGATCGTGGCTGATCCAGGAACACCTGATGCCCGGCAGCAATCTCAAACAGGACGCGTTACGCGCGCGGATTCGCGGCGGTGAAGCACGCGCGATCACCCGCACCGGACGGCAGTGGCTCGCATCAACCGATACTGGTCGTTTTTATTCGTACGAGTTTGGCGCGGACGGCAGCCTCATCGAACCGACTGTTTACGAACTCGATCCTGATGCAGTACACCTCGCGCAAGTGGTAAGCGGCAAGAGCGCATCGTGGTCCGACTCCTCGCATTTGAAAATGATCGACACTGAGACTCTCGCGTTGAACGGCATGGAAGTCGTGCGCCGCTCTGACGCAGAAACAGTCTTCGCGGGCGTTGAGTCGCCTGCGGTATTCAAGCCGACGATCGACAAGCCTTCACAACTCAGCGCGGACGAATTGCAGCGCTATCTTGACGCGGCAAAACAACGCGGCATGGACGTGTCGGCGATGGCCGTCGCGTTGCAGCGCAAGTACGCCGGTCCATTCAGCATCATCATCATGGCGGTTATCGGAATGCCGTTGGCGGTGTCGTTTGGAAGGAAGGGAACTGTGATCGCTCTCTGCGTCGCGGTTGTGATCGGTATCGCTTATTGGGCGGTCGGCGGCGGGTTTCAGCAGTTGGGAAATCACGGCTTGCTGCGGCCGACTGTGGCAGGTTGGTCCCCGCTACTCATCTTCGCGGCAGCGGGGACCTATTTTCTTTCCCGCGTCCGAACGTAAACCTCACGCAAAGACGCAAAGACGCAAAGAAAAGACAGCTGACTAACCCCCAGTCTTTTCTTTGCGCCTTGGCGCCTTTGCGGGAACCTGATTAAGTGCCGGTTTCCCAACTCGAAATGTACTCGAGCTGTTCGGCGGTCAAGGTATCGATCGAGATTCCAAGTGCCCGCAACTTCAGGCTCGCGATCTCCGTGTCAACTTCCTGCGGCAGCAGGTGAACGCCGGGTGACAACGTTCCCTTGTTCTTCACCAGATACTCAACCGACAGCGCCTGGTTGGCGAAGCTCATGTCCATCACACTCGCCGGATGGCCTTCCGCGGCTGCGAGGTTAATCAAGCGTCCTTCACCGAGAACGATGACTCGCCGTCCGCTCGACTTCACCGTGTACTCTTCGACAAACGGACGCATCGTCACCGGATCGCCGGCCATCTCGCGCAACGCGACGAGATTCAGCTCCAGATCGAAGTGACCGCTGTTGCAAACGATTGCGCCGTCTTTCATGCGCGAAAAGTGTTCGCTGTCGATAACGTGCCGGTTGCCGGTAACCGTGACGAAAATGTCGCCTATTGCACATGCTTCGCCAATCGGCATCACCCGGAACCCGTCCATCACGGCCTCGATTGCCTTGATCGGATCGATTTCAGTGACGATAACGTTCGCGCCCATGCCACGAGCGCGCAAGGCAACGCCTTTACCGCACCAGCCATAACCAACAACTACAAGGTTTCTGCCGGCGAGCAGGATGTTAGTCGCGCGAATGATACCGTCGAGCGTTGACTGTCCCGTGCCGTAACGGTTATCGAAGAAGTGTTTTGTCTGCGCGTTGTTGACCGCGATCGAAGGGAAGGACAACACACCCGCGATCTCCATCGCCTTCAGACGTTGAATGCCCGTGGTCGTTTCCTCGGTTGATCCGAAGACCTCTTTGACTTGATCAGGACGTTCTTTCAAAAGCGTAGCGACGACGTCCGACCCGTCGTCGATGATGATGTCGGGATGCGTATCGAGTGCGGTACGCACGTGCCGGTTGTAGGTCTCGGTCGACTCGCCTTTGATAGCGTAGACGGGAATTCCCCAATCGGAAACGAGCGCCGCAGCGACGTCATCCTGGGTCGAAAGCGGATTGGACGCGATCAGCACCGCTTCCGCGCCACCGGCTTGCAAAGCTCTCGCTAGATTTGCGGTCTCGGTCGTGATGTGCGCACAAGCAACTAGCTTAACGCCGGTCAACGGCTTCTCCTCCGCGAACCGTTCGCGAATCAGCCGCAGCACCGGCATCTCGCGCTCAGACCACTCGATGCGCTGCTTACCATGACTTGCCAAACCAATATCTTTCACGTCGAATTCGACGGCAGGTGATGCACTCATACTTGATCTAGTCCTTTATATTGAATGAAGGTTTCAGATACCCGCGCTGGCACGCAACGTTTCGGCTTTGTCTGTCTTCTCCCAGGTAAAGCCTTCTTCGCTACGACCAAAGTGTCCGTAGGCCGCGGTGGCCTTGTAGATCGGCCGGCGCAGGTTTAACTCCTGAATAATTCCGCGAGGCGTAAGTTCGAAATTGTCGCGTACCAGCTTCGACAGCGCGGTTTCGCTTATGCGGCCGGTGCCCGCAGTATCGACCAGTACGGAGACGGGATCGGCGACGCCGATCGCGTAAGCAAGCTGGACCAGACAACGATCGGCGAGTCCGGCAGCGACGATGTTCTTGGCAACGTAGCGGGCCATGTAGGCGGCCGAGCGATCCACCTTCGTCGGATCCTTTCCGGAAAAAGCGCCGCCGCCGTGTGGCGCGTAACCGCCATATGTATCGACGATGATCTTCCTGCCGGTGAGCCCTGAATCGCCCTGTGGTCCACCGGTGACAAACCGGCCCGTCGGATTGATGTGATACTTCGTATCTTTGTCGAGCAATTCCGGCGACACGGTGTGCTTGATGACTTTCTCTTCGATCTCGGAACGCAGTTGTTCGGTCGTCACGTTTTGATCGTGTTGCGACGAGATCACGACGGCTTCGAGTCTGAAGGGACGGCCATCCCGGTATTCAACTGTTACCTGAGATTTTCCGTCCGGACGAAGGTATGGAAGGTCGCCCGACTTGCGCACTTCCGACAGCCGTCGCGCCAGCATGTGCGCCAACTGAATCGGCAAGGGCATCAGCTCTGGCGTCTCGTTACATGCGAAACCGAACATCAGTCCCTGGTCGCCGGCGCCGCCGGTATCCACTCCCATAGCAATGTCGGGCGACTGGCGGTCCAATGCCGACAGAACGCTGCAGGTGTCACAATCGAAACCATACTTTGCTCGCGTGTAACCAATCTCGCGGATGGTTTCGCGCGCGACTCTCGAGTAGTCGATCACGGCGTCGGTAGTGATCTCACCGGCGATAACAACCAGGCCGGTTGTCACTAATGTCTCACAAGCGACACGCGCGGCAGGGTCGACAGCAAGAGCCGCGTCAAGGACCGCATCTGAGATCTGATCGGAGATCTTGTCAGGATGGCCTTCAGTAACGGATTCGGAGGTGAACAGGTAACCGGATTCGCTAGTCAAAACAACTCCTTTATGCGTACAGACTGGAATTTTGCGCAGAAAAAGACCGCGTAATTTAACAGTCGCCGTTCGGGAGTGTCAAGGAACCATCCAGAACGGGTGGTGTCCAAATCTCGTTATTGTTTTTTGGTTCGTGTTCCCATTGGACACTCAACACGCGCTAATATGTGGTGCGATTCAACGTAACTCACGGCGCGTGCATCTCAAAATCGATATCCCGGAGCACGCAATTCACTTTCTTATTTCGGGGTAACTCCCACCCCTGTCCCAGACAACAGAGCAATGATCACATCGACACAGCAATCGTTGATGGAAGTCACCGGGGCATTGTCCGCTTGCGCACGGAGCGCCGGATTCACTTTCGGTGCTGACACGGCGCTCGTCGCAGTGCAGCACATGCTTTACCAAACGATCGATCTGTTTAGGGCCATTGCTCACATTGGTCTCAAGCCCGAAAACATCTTCGCTCTCGGCAAGGTTTATTCGAATAGTGCGCCTGTAATAACGAGGATTAGAAACATGGGCGTCACTGTCGTCGAAAGCAGTATTCCTACACCGGGCGAGTTCGACCGGGCGTTCGATCGAGACATTCAGCGCCTCTGGAACACGGTTTCCGAGAACCTGGCCCAACGCAAGATCAAGCGCATCCTCGTGCTGGACGACGGGGGCCGGTGCGTCATAAACGTACCTGCTGACTTACTCTCGCGTTACGCCGTCGCGGGCGTCGAACAAACTTCCCTGGGAATGTTTCTGTTTGAAGAAACTCCGCCTCCGTTTCCGGTGTTTTCATGGGCCAGGGCCGCTGTGAAACTGCAAATCGGCGGACACATTTTTTCGCGCTGCCTGATTGACCGCTTGCAGTCAGAGTTTTTGCAGGGCCGAACACTGAAGGGGGCTGAGATCGGCATCATCGGTTTGGGAAGTATCGGCAAGTCTCTCGCGCATATAACGTCACAGCAAGGTAACAAAGTCGCCTTCTACGATCCCGTTCGCGATCTGAAAGTGCCGCACTATCTTAACGGCAAGATCACACGGCTCGCGTCGTTGGAAGAACTGATGCGGCGTTCCGACTACGTGTTCGGATCGTCGGGGCGCGATCCGTTCAAACACTGCTGGCCCATGGCCCACCGCCCGGGCATAAAACTTTTCAGCGCATCAGGCGGCGATCAGGAGTTTGGTCCGATCATCCGCTACCTCCGACAACGTCGCGGCTTTAAAGTCGGCGGCGAAACGTGGGAAATTGCGTCCGACTATGGTCCGTCGGGTACGATCCGGCTCGGTTACCTGGGTTTTCCCTATAACTTCGTGAGCCGCGCGGAAGCGGCTGTGCCGACGCACATTGTGCAACTCGAGACGGCTGGCCTGCTTGCGGGATTGATTCAGGCTCGCAGTCATTTGGAGTTAATCGACGCGGGACATGGGACAAACAGTGGCATCCACCGGGTCTCGCCTGAAGCTCAGGCGTTTATTTACCACGCGTGGCAGCGTGCGATGACGAACCGCGGCATCAATATCGTAGAACTATTCGGTTACGACACTTCGATGCTCGCGGCGGCACAGCGCAGCGACTGGTTCGCCGACCATAGTGAGCCGCGTTGGCACGCCAGCACACGATCGGATAATCGCGCGGAAGAGACGATGAAAACTATTTTGGCGAACTGTTGTCGACCGGCACAGTGAATCGAACTTCCGTACCTCGCCCGATTTTCGAATGGATCTGAATCTCTCCGCCGGCGGCATGCGCCCGTTCCTGCATTCCGACCAGTCCCAGCGTTGCGACGCGACGGGCGCGTTTACGAAGCGCCGCCGGATCGAACCCCGCGCCGTCGTCTCGCACGACCATGTCCAGCGTCGTGGCAGTGCGAGTCAATTGCAGGAGCACGTGCGTGGCGCGGGCGTGACGGGCCACATTAGTCAAAGCTTCCTGCGCGATGCGGAAGCATGCCGTCTCGAGCTCACGCGAGAACCGCTCGTTTTGATTCGGTAACTCGATCACGACTTCGGTCGTCACACCCGCACGTTTCTCGTAACGATCGACGTACCAGCACAAGGCTGTCGGCAGTCCGAGATCGTCCAGCAGCGGAGGGCGAAGATCGACGGACAGATCGCGCACTAAACGCAGCGCTTCATCAACCGCGTCAATGTTGTCCTTCAAACAATGCGCGGCTTCCGGTTCGTTGCAGAAACGCTGGACCGTGTACAGGTTCATTTTGACAGCAGTCAGGGTCTGACCGATCTGGTCGTGCAGATCCCTCGCAATGCGACGGCGTTCGTCTTCCTGCGCTTCGATCAACTGCCGTGAGAACATTCGCAAGGTGTCCTGTGCCTGCTTCCTCTCCGTGATGTCGCGCGCAGTACCTTGTACGCCGACGAGCTTGCCGTTCTCGTAGATCGCCCGGCTGCTGACCTCGACCGGCACACGCCGTCCGTCTTTCGCGATCACCTCGACTTCGTACGTCGTTTCGCCTTCTTTTTCGAGCTTCGCCAACAGACAGTCACAGGCCCGCCCGATGTGCTCGTGCGCTACGAATTCAGCGAAGTTCCGGCCGAGAATCTCCTCGCGTGTGTAGCCCGACAAAGTTTCCGCTGCGCGGTTTATGGAGGTGTACCTGCCCTCGAGATCGTGGACGTAGATCGCATCGCGGGCGTTCTCGAACAATTCGCGATAACGTTCTTCGCTTTCACGCAACGCTTCTTCCGCGCGTTTCCGTTCACTGATGCGTGCTTCGAGTTCGGCGACGTAATGCTGGCTCTGCTCGAACAGTTGGGCGTTTTGAATCGCACTTGCGGCGCGCGCCGCCAACGTCTCTGCCAAACGTGCATGCTCCGGTTGGAAAAACCCGGGTTCGATTTTGTCAACAGAATACAAGCCGATGACTCTGCCCGAGGCGACGAGCGGAACGCCCATCCAGTTGCGCACATGATCCGCCCCGCTAACGAATTGCCATTCAGGCTCTGCGTTTGTGTCGGGAACGACCACGCTCTGTTTAGTCAAACAGATACGGCGAAGCAGGGGATTAATGTTGCTGTCGAAGGCGATGGCGCGAGTGGTTTCGACGTCTTGAAAACCTTCGTAACGCCGCAGGGCGCTCACGACAAACTGCGAATCTCCCTGTCGAAGCATCACGTTTGCGCTGTCGTAGGGGATGAGTTTAGCGAGGTAGTCGAGTAGTGTTTCGAGAATGCGGTCGAGACTAAGGTTTTCGGTCAGCGCGATATTGGCGTCGCGCAGTATTTCAGTCTCACGGAATACGGCTTCTTCACGGGCCAGCAGTCCATCCAGCTCAGGGACCATTCTGGACCTCCGATAGGTGAATTTCTTACTACTGTGACTAAATTTGTAACGTGAGGTTACGGGAGGCACGTCACGTCCGAACGGACAAAGGGCAACGTCTGTGCGACATTGCCCGGGTCCGCCTTTTCGTCATGTCAATCGAACGGTAGACATTCTAGCACGGCCAGAGCCACAACTTGAGCAAGTTGCTCGCCGTTGAAGTGTTGCCGGCGCGATCCACCGCTTTAACCTGAAAGTAATTGTCGCCGTGACTGTTGGCATAGACGAAATCGACATCAATGCCTCCCGACACCGGCAAGGGACTCAACACCCCGTTCACGTAGATCTCATACTCTATTAACGATCGGGCATCGCTGTCGTCGGTTGCTTCGGTCCATCCAATCCAGACCTCGCCGCAAGTGTCGTCCTGGACGAGGTGCAGGTTTGCGGGCGCTGAAGGCGGCGTGAAATCGTTGCTGGCTTCGGTCGTAACCACGACTGCATTGCTCGTGCTGGCGTTGGCGCCGGAGTACTCGATGGCGCTGACGGTGAACGAGTAAGTGGTGGATCGCGTTAGGTGTCGAATGATCGCCGACAGACTGCCCGGCGGTGCCGAGGTCCAATTGATATGTTGGCTAATCCTTGTGCCGTTTACGTTGATGCCGTAGGAGCAACAGTTGTTCTGAATACCATAGTCTGTCGGCTCGGTCCATGTCAGTTGTACCTGTGATGGTCCAAGTACGGTGGCCTGTAGCGTTGGCGCTGCCGGCGGAGTAGTGTCGGCAGGTGTGCTGACGTTCAAGACGTTGCTCTCGGCGGATTTATTGCCCGAACCGTCGATGGCATAGACGGCAAAACTGTAAGGCGTGTTTGCGTTGAGATACTTCGCTGTGTAGGTGGTTTGCGACTGGCTGACGGTGGCGATCGTATTGAACGCCGAATTGCTTAGATTAGTTATGCGGACTCTGTAGGTCCACTTGCCCGAGTTGTCAGTCGAAGCGTTCCATGACAGCGCAACGCTAGTCTCGGTGACGGCGCCGGCGGCGAGATTTGTTGGCGCGGTCGGCGCTGAACGATCGCCCTTGCCCGCCGAATATGTTGGAGACCCCGTGATAAGCAAGCCGACGAAAAGAACCAGGACTGCTGTTCCCACAAACAGCCGTGAGTAATGCCGAGTCGTCATGATGTCCTCCTCTTACGAGTCAGTGCAGCGTAACGTCACCAGGGGCTCGTCGGACTTGCTGTTGCTCCCACAGGCGCCGGGCGGTCTGATGCATTGCCCACGCCTCGATTCAAAGATTTGGAAAACGTCCGACAGAAAGGGAGGAGCGCAGCTTACCAGAATCCTTGCAAGTCAACTATTGTTATTAATGCGTAAGTTTATTGAAATTCTGTGACGCGTGATCTTGCTGCGAAGCGCGTGTCGCGTGAACTTGGACCGATGTTCGCGGCCTTTGATCGCGGGATAAACGGGGAACTATGCCACACAATGGTCCATACGTTGATCGGCGGCAGTATCGGGCAGCACGATTCGCCAATAAATAGCAAGAATCGGCTACACAAATCCTTTGAGATTGTTGAAGAACGAAGACTAGTCTAGCGCTTGTCTCACGTCCACATTTCAATCCTCCCAAGCCCGACCAGACCGTAACCTCCCGAGCCCAACTATTGGCGAACTCCCAAGCCCAACAATTGTCGAACGAAACTCCCGAGCCCAACGATTGGTGATTCCGGCGAGAGTGAGTTGCTCCGTCGGAGAGAGAGCGCGCGCTATCCGTCGGAGAGAGAAACGTTAGCCGTCGGAGAGAAACGCTATCGTCGGACAGAACGCTATCGGTCGGAAAAGATCAGAACCGTGGTTCTCCACGCGCGAGGAGCCTCTAACTGAAATCTGATCTTTTGAACGGCGAGTTGAGCTCGTCGGGTTTGTTGGAGTGGCTGATTGGGCAGGGGGAATTTTCCCCTTGGCGTTTCCGACTTTCAGCCACCTCAGTCCCGGCGGACGGCGCGCATCCTCGGGTGCGCGCCGTTTTGTTCCACCGCGCGCCCAATTTGCCCTTTAGCGCGCGTGTGGCTGATTTAATCGTGTGGCTGATTTGATCCGAAATTCGTTAGCCTTCCAACTTCTTTGGATTTGAGTTTATTCTTTCCAGCACATCAGGCTGCTCTCCTTCAAACTGCTGATAGCGCTCTAAATCGCGTTCACTAAACTCAACGGTGAATTGCAAGTTTCGACAATGGACGCATGCATACGCTTGAACTGCTCTACTCCCAATACCAAAAATGCGTTTAAGAGCTGGCATGTCGCTCGGGTAAAACCCAAACGTTGATCCGTCGGCGGAACCCATAATTGTGCCCACGACGAGCGATAAACTTCCACATGCGGTGCACTTCATCTTGTTTGCGGCCTCCTGAGTTGTTCTGCGCTCCTTAAGGTTATAGGAACCTAGTCTCAAACTTTAGTTGGTCTATCGAGGATTCTGGCGCTTAGATTTGTCGACGAATAGTTCCTGCTGGTCTGGAAAGAGAGAATTGGGGTGATAGTACGGGTTTACTTCGAGTTTGGCATGGTTCTGCAAATACCATTGCTTACTCTGGATCAGAAATTCATCATCCCCAGTTAACTCTTCTCGCAGTTTCCGAAACGCATGACCTAGGATTAACAGCAGGTCTTTTTTTGTGTTGGCGTTGGTGGCCCTGTCGTAACTATCAAACAAAACAAGCAGCGGGTCTGGAATTTTTGAATATGAAAGAGAAATCACAACCGGCACGGTGGCGATAAATTCGGGAGCTTTGGAGGAAAACACGGTGACTAGCGCAGGTCGATTCTGCGCCTCACGATTGTTCACTATTAAGGCCTGCACAAATACCTGCTCGTAGTCACTCAGATCCCAGTAACCACCCGGTAATTGTGCAATCCTGTCGAATTCATTTTTTATCTGCTGCTCTGGCACCTGACCCAAAAGTGACCGGAGCGCGTCCAACTTCTCCAATGGATAATCATGTGACAGTTTGTTCAATCCTTTAGTCTTATCCTCCCATGCTTCCCGAATCTTCAAACCTCCCACTGATCTCTGTTCGCTGTTCACGGATTTGGAGTTTGCAGGAGCATTCTTCGTACCTGGATCCATCGCACACGACCCCAGAGTTGCCAACAACAATGCCGCCATGAGAGATAGCTCCTGTTTGAACATAATCGATTCCAATTTCGATACTCGTCGAGTTAACTACTGGTCACTGAACTCAATCCCTTTCCGGTTCCTTAGATCAAAGACAGCCGGGAGGCCGATGCCCAGATGGGCCTTTTGGTTTATGGATCTGGGGATTATGATTTGCTCTATGGGGCTCCGGCGGTCAATTTGGAGGGACATACTATGGCTCAACTCATTCGGGCCAGGGGTGATGGTTACAGGTGTGATACTTGGAGTTGCTCTCATAGTTGGCGCTTGGTATGTCGGCACAGAATGGTGGACTACGCCCGTGAATTTCGTGGTTAACGGCATGGCCCGCAAGTCCCCACCTTTGGAGATAGCGGTCGTCATTGTAGGCATAATTCTTATTGTCTATATCACCTACGTGACCGATCGCGATCGCGATCACTACCCGGATAACTAACGTGCGACAACTTCCATTCCAGATCTCAGATTAGGACCTCAAGTCGAAGTTTGGTCACCGGTTGCGGAGTCGAGTTAGGGTTAGACGCTGGCTTCGGGGAGAAAGATTGAGACCGTAGCGTGGAGGAAGAAATCAGCAGACACCCATTGAACGCGCCCGGCAGGTATTACGTTGACTGTGGTACATGCCTTGACCACGAA